>CALCUU010000267.1 GCA_937906915.1 uncultured Phascolarctobacterium sp.
CCTCAACCTCGCCACAACGAAGCGCACCACCAATAATACGACAATTACGACGTTCAATCTTAGGGTCTTTAGTCAAAATGGCACGCCAGGTAAGCTCACTACTGTAAATAGGCACAGCATGCTTCTTGGTAAAAGTACCCAAGCCTTTTACGTGGTCAGTATGCTCGTGGGTAAGAAAGATAGCATCTAAATCCTCAACGCACAAACCAACCTCACCCAATCGAGAGGTAAGCATCCTGCAGCTAATACCCATATCTATTAAAAAATTTTGCTTGCCAGTGCTAATGAGAGCGCTATTGCCCTTACTACCACTTGCCAACATTGTTACCTTAAACGCACTCACTTGGGCAGCCCTCCGCCCATAGCTTTTGCTTCGTCAAGGCAAATGGCAACGCCCGCACTGGTGCCAATTCTATCTGCGCCAGCTTCCACCATTGCCTTAGCAGTTTCGTAATCACGAATGCCGCCAGCAGCCTTCACGCCAATACCAAGACGCTTAGCTTCGCGCGCCAAAATTTCTACGTCGCTAAGAGTTGCACCACCTTTACTAAAGCCAGTACTGGTTTTTACAAAGGCAGCACCACCTTTAGCAACAAGTCCGCACGCTACAACCTTTTCTTCATCGGTCAAAAGGCAGGTCTCAATAATAACCTTTACAGCACAAGGCTTAGCAGCTTCTACGACAGCAGCAATGTCATCAACCACAGCATCGAAGTTACCACTTTTCAAAGCGCCAATGTTCATAACCATATCAACTTCGTCAACGTGGTCTTCTTCCACCGCCAGTTTAGTAGCCAAAGCCTTAACTTCGCTTCTATCTGCACCCAAAGGGAAGCCAACAACGGTAACAACCTTAACGCCAGTACCTTCAAGAAGCTGATGCGCCAAGCCTGCGTAACAGGTGTTAACGCACACGCCACCCAAATTATATTCTTTCGCTTCTGCACAGAGCTTAATGATATCCGTAACAGTAGCTTCCGGTTTTAACAAGGTATGCTCTAAATATTTTGCAATACTCATATCTAAACCTCCCATTCATCTATGTAGAAACATTAAACACTTTTCCATTATTTTTATTATACCAAATTTGTGACTTTCCTTTGTAGCAAATTAGTAAAAAGAGCACAAAAAACTGCCCCATATGAAACGGGGCAGTAGACAGTGCTTATGGCATATTTACTATTTTTCAACTTTTACTTGATGAGGGAACTCCATGGGCACGCCAATAGCAGTTTCCAAATTGGTTTTAGAGATGTTGTAATCGTAAACAGATTGCAGATAGTTGGTTTGCGCATCGGTCAAAGCAACTTGCGCATCAAGAACGTCGGTGTTAGTGCCAACGCCTGCTTGGTAGCGCAGTTGTGCAATGCGGTAATCTTCTTCTGCTTGGGATACTGCAACTTCGGTAGTGCTAATACGTTTTTCTGCTTCACGCAGGTTCAGGTATTGGCTACGCACGTCAAGCATTACAGCATCAACAGTGTCACGGTAAGCTTCTTGAGCGCTGAAGTAGTTAGCTTCTGCAGCGTGGGATTTTGCTCTGGTAACACCAGTATCAAAAATGGTTAAGCTTGCTTGTACACCAACAGTCCAGTTGCTTTCTTCGTCAGCAGGCCAGTGACCGTCACCAGTTGCCCAGTTTTGGCTTGCAACTGCGCTAATTTGGGGTTGGTAACCACTGCGAGCCACTTTAACTTGACCACGAGCAGCTTCTACGCCTTGTTTAGCTTGTTCCAGTTCAGGACGGTTTTTAGCAGCGTAGTCCAAGCAGTATTCCAAATCTTTATCATAGGGAGTGTAGTTCAAAGTATCTTCCAAGAACAGGTTGGTTGCCAAAGGCAAGCCAATAATCTTGTTGAAGTTAGCTTCTGCAATTTTGTAAGCGTTTTCTGCTTTGATAAGGTTTTGTTGAGCATTGGCAAGTTCAACTTCACTGCGCAATACGTCAACCTTAGCAACTACGCCTACGTCATATTGAGCTTTTACGTTTTTCAAATGTTCAGCAAGGCGTTCTACAGATTCACGGCTGAGCACTTGCATATCGTCAGCTTGCAGAACCATAAAGTAACCATTGGTTACGGTGGAGCGCATATCGTTGTAGGATTTTTGCACGCCTACGAGAGCAGATTTGTAGCCTGCTTTAGCAGTCTTGATAGAACCGGAAAGAGCACCGCCAGTGTATAAAGGCATGGTAGCAGTTACGCTGTTGGAATAGCTGTTGTCAATTCTTTCAGAACCAGGTCTAGCTGTTCCAGCCAATACACTTCTATTGTACCATTCTTCATCCATACCACCACGACCAGCGCTAGCATTACCTTTAATGGTAATCCAACGAGAGGAGCGAGCTGCATTATATTGTGCGCGAGCTGCATCTTTTTCAAAGCCTGCAATTTTAATGGCAGGGTTAGTAGCAAAGGCACGAACCATTGCATCTTGCATATTCATTTGTACTACGGGTGCTTCATTAGCAGCAGCTACTTCTTCTTTAACTTGGTCTTCTGCTGCGAAGGCAGATTGGCAAAGCATCATGGTAATAGCAGCAGACAACACCAGTAAACGTTTGCTTAATTTATTTCTAGACATTTTATAAACCTCCAATCAAACTGACTGTCCAGTCAGTATAAAAAGATTATATATTTTTTCAACCATAAAAGTCAAATGAAAATTTAGAAATAGCTACGCACGCCTACGTAGGTATCGGTCTTGTTGCCTTTCAAGTCCATGCTTTCGCCGTAAACAGAAAGGTTATCGGTTACACGCACTTCCCCACCTAAACGTACCTTGGAATCATCAAAATCATACAGTTGGGAGTAAACTCTAAAGCTTTTGCCAAAATCATAGCTCAAGCCTACACCAAATTCGCCTTGCATTGCACCCATGCTCATACCAAGGTTGCCCTTGTACTTATTGGCAATGAAGTCAAATTTGTTTTTGTCGCCAATATCGTAGCCACCCATATAAAGAGTGCTATCCTTGGACGGAGTTAAGGTTACGCCAAAGTTGCTACGCCAATCGCTATCCTTAACAGTAGAAGAAACATCCATGCTTAGCCTGGCATCGCTGACAGTGCCCAATATTTTATTGGCTCTGCCGCTTGCTTCCTTAACATTAACCACAGTGTCCTTTAAAGCCTCTGCAGTTACCGGGTCAGAAGCAACTGTTTCTAAAACCTTAACCATATTATCGAAGCGTTCGGTAATATCTTTCATATTTTCTACAATGGAAGCAATGTTTTGACCAGTTGCACCCTTGTTATCTACACCAGCCATCAGGCTTTCCATATGAGCAGAAATACCATTCATACGGGCAGTCATCTCTGCCATTTGCTTAACCATGGTGTCTAAGTTTTGTTGGTTAGCAGCAGATACATCTGCCATTGTTTTGGTGATAACTCCCATATTTTTAGAGATTTCACTCATATTCTTAATGGTCTCGCGCATTGCAAGCTGGGTGTTGGGGTCACCAAAAATGTTTTGCATGGCATCACCGGACGCAGCGAAGAACTCTTCCATACTGCCACCGGGTACACCTTTTACAGTGCTACCTTCCGTGATGTGACCTTGCTCAAATTTTTTAGGCGGTACTACGTTGACGAACTTTTCTCCTAAAATACCGTCAGAGCCAATGGTGAAGATTGCTCCTTTAGGAATTTTAATATCGTCGTTAATTTCTGCAATTACCGCTACGGTGTTAGGCTGTACGTTAATATCCTTAACAGTACCAACCTGTACGCCTGCGTAACGCACTACGTGACCGGGCATCAAACCGCTTACTTGAGGATAATCAATTTGCAGCTTGTAGCCTTCTTTACCAAAAGTAAACGCACCCATAAAGGTTATAATGCCAGCTAAAATTGCTGCACCACCTAAGGTGAATGCACCTACCTTAACTTCACTGCTTCCCATGTTAATCCTCCTTCTTCAGTTCCTGCCCGCTAATAAATGCGCGTACCACAGGATTTGTACTATTCTTGATTTCTTCGACTGTTCCTACTTGAACAATCTTTCCATTATATAGCATTGCGACACGGTCTGCGGAAGTAAATACAGATTCCATATCGTGAGTTACTAAAAGTGATGATACCCCAAATTGTCTTTGGGTTTGACGAATTAAACGGCTAATAGTCATGGTCATTACAGGGTCTAAGCCAGCAGTAGGTTCGTCATAAAAAACTATTTGCGGCTGCATTGCCAATGCCCTCGCCAAGCCAACACGCTTTTTCATGCCACCGCTAAGCTCTGCGGGCATCATATTCTTGGCATCTGGCAAGCCTACCAGCTTCAGCAGTTCATCCACCCTAACTTGAACTTCTTCTTCCGGCAAGCTAAAGTGCCTGCGTAAACCAAAGGCTACGTTTTCACCTACGGTTAAGAAGTCAAATAAAGCAGAGTATTGGAAAACCACGCCCATGTGCTTGCGCAGCTGATCCCATTGGGCTTCGTCAAAGCCATTGGTCTCCTGCCCTTCGATAACCACGCTACCGGAAGTGGGAGCAAGTAAACCAGTTAAAACTTTCAGCACAGTACTCTTACCTGTACCGGAAGGGCCAATTACCGCAAGAGTTTCGCCGGGATAAAGGTCTAAATCTATTTCGTCTAAGACTACTTTGCTACCAAAAGCTATTTTAAGTTTGCGTACTTTAATTACAGGTTCGTTGTTATTCATAGCGCAAACTCCTTACACGTACAACAGGATGGACAAGAAATAATTGGTAATAAAAATTAAGATAATGGAAAGCACTACGGAAGCAGTAGTGGCAAGGCCTACGCCTTCTGCACCGTTGGGAGCAGTTAAGCCCTTGTAGCAGCCGACAATGGCGATGATTGCGCCAAAGACGGAGCTTTTAATCATACCGCCTACCATATCGTAGGTTTCTGCCAAAACCTTAATGGAGTTTTCGTAAGTAAAGGTACCAATGCCTGCGTAGTAGTGCGCTACAATCCAGCCACCAATGTTACCAATAAGGTTGGCGAAGATTACCAGCACGGGCATCATCAGCACAATGGCGATAAAGCGAGGCACTACGAGGAAGCTGACAGGGTTCGCCGCCATTACCCGCAAGGCGTCAATTTGTTCAGTAACCTTCATTGTACCAATCTCCGCAGCGATTGCCGCACCAATACGACCTGCAACTACAACGCCTGTCAGTACGGGTACAAGCTCGCGCCCCATTGCGATGGCAACAATGCCACCTACGGAAGAAGCAGCACCAAAGCGTACAAATTCTTTGGCAGTTTGCACGGAAAATACCATGCCCGTACAAAGAATGGTCATCAGCACAATGGGTAAGCTATCTGCACCAAGGAGCGCCATTTGACGGAACACTTCCTTCATATTGGCATCCTTCAAACGTTTGATGGTCTCCATAAAGAGAATGCTCATACGTCCTGCTGCAGCGCAACCGTCTATAATATTTTTACCTACTACTTGACAAAGTTTTTGGAACATTTATCTTCCCTCCAACGGGAGCCTTTTTTACTATCCTAATTATAAACTAAAAATATGGCAATTTTTTGACACTATGTATTATTTATCCACGTTAAGAACAATTTCCTTGTCCCCGTCAATGATAAAATCAAAAGTTTTCTTTTGCTTATAGGGAGTGCCTTGCAAAATTCCTGCCAATCCGGCTTCGGGCATTGCGTCCTTGCTCATACCTGCGGGCACGCCGGAAGCCATATCAATAATCAAATCATTGTTTTTATCAGCATCATTCAGCTTTTTAATGAAGTCTGCCAAATTAAACTTGGTTTCTTTTTCTTTAACAGGCATACCTTCTTCCTGCTGTTTGCGCAACAATTTTTGCGCCCACGCTAGGCTACTGCCACCACGAACGCTAAGCGCCAATCTACCACCGGGGTGGTTCTTAGGCACGGTAAAGTAAGCAGTTTTAGTAAACTCTTCCCCACGATAGGGCTTCAAGGTAACTTCAAAGGGAACCTTTTCCCCCGGTTTAACGTCACGCTTGGGAGTGCTTACTTGGGTAATCTCTGCAACCTGTACGTCGTCAGTGATTTCCGCAGTAACGGTGATGCCGTAAATATCTATTTTCTCAAATTTATTTTGGCTCAAAATATTTGCTGCTTCCACCATTTCAAAGTTCATCAATTTAGACAAGCCTTCGGAAGCGTAATACATATTTTCACGGTCAATGGTAACTATTTTTTTATCCTTATCCATACCGCTAATTTCAAAATGCAGGCGTGCAGTTCCGCCACCGTTTCTATCCATAGTTTTTACAACGGTGTTGTACACAGCAGCGTCTAAGATTGCAGGCACAAGCTTTTCGTCTTCCACAATGCGCACCCGCACCGCAGTATTTTGACCACGGGCAGTATCGCTTACGGATACGAAAACAGGAATGGACGCAGGCGCTTTACCTTCCACGCCACCAATACCGCTGGCTCTATCTTGGTTAAACTTGCCAATGACTTCGCCAATATTGCCAACCTTGTAGCTGCTTTGCATATTGGGAATGCAACCTAAAATCCACACCTTGTTCATAAAGAAGTTGCACTCGCCACGTTGCATAAAGGGATGACCAAAAGCAAGAACATTGCCCTTATCATCTGTCCAAGTAACAGTTCCCAAAGAACCCAAGGTTAAATCACCTTGCATAAGGGAAGCTGCTACTGCGCTACCCGGTTCAAGGCTACCAACATTTTCAGAGCCACTGCCACCGCCCGCAATAGCCTCTAAACCAAAGCCTTGCAAACGCTCTTGCAAATACTCCATACCCATGGGGGTGAAGCCTCCAGCCAAAAGGCCTGTGCTTTTCGGAAGCCAATCGCCACTACGATTACTAGGCATATCAACCAGCTTGAGCATATCGTGGATAGGTGTCAAAAAGCAGTAGTGAGGATCATTAAAGGTTTTACCAAAGGCAACAGCGCCAACCAAGCGACCATCTACATACACGGGGCTACCACTCATACCTTGAGCAACGCCACCTGTCTTTTCGATAAGGTCTCCGTAAAGGCGCACTAAAATGCTGTAGCCAACAGCTTCGCTACCGCTTACGCCTAAAATTTCTACATTAAATTCTTCAATTGTATCGCCTTTGATTACTGTCTTGCCCACGCCCTGCATCCCCGGCTTCAAGTCCTGTATGGGCATTAAAGGTACGTTGGCAAAAGCTACACAAGTGTAGCAGCAGAGCAGTAATCCTAAGAAAAATGCTTTAAGCTTCATATTAGCTCCTATATCTATATATCGCAAAACCGGCGGGCCACGCCACGCCGGTTCTTATTTGCCTACTATGTTAATATTATACAACTTGCCACAGCCTTTGACAAGCAATCAATACTTGGGGAACAAGCCCAAAGCCATACTCACAGGTCGCTCCCTGCCGTCGGAAGGCTTATTGACAACCTCACCGTTGATGACCATGACACTGGAACCACCACCGTCAAAGTTTACTGCATCACGAGCGCCTAAACGCAGGAAGTAGGTTGCCAGTTCCTTCAAGGTTAAGCCTCTAGAAGTGTTACTGCGACCATCTACTACCAGCACCAAAACGGTTCCGTCTTTTTTCAAGCCGATGGCAGTTCGGGGAGCACTACCCTTTGCAATATCTTTGGGAATAAATTCTTCAGCACTACGCACATTCACTTTACCATTTTCTAAAATCAAAGGACCACCGCCTGCAACAATGGGAGCTGCGTTGGCAATAGGAACATTCAATTCCTGAACCAGCTCTACCTCGTCACCAACAGCGATGCCACGCAGTAAATACTTGTTGGCAAGTCCGTGCGCAGAAACAACCACCGTTCCCGGT
>CALCUU010000268.1 GCA_937906915.1 uncultured Phascolarctobacterium sp.
ATTGTCGCGAATTTTACGAGTGATGGCACGAGTGTCAATGCCTGCCAAGGTAGGAACGTCTTGTTCATCGAGGAAGTCCTCAAAGGAACGTTCGCTACGCCAGTTGCTAGGATAATCGCACAGTTCACCGATTACCAAGCCTTGGCAGTAAGCCTTACGGCTTTGGTTGAACATATTATTTACGCCGGCATTGCCAACGATGGGATAAGTCAGAACCATAATTTGACCGCAGTAGGTGGGGTCAGTAAGCATTTCTTGATAACCACACATACCGCCGGTAGTGAATACAACTTCGCCAACTGCGTTGCGTTTACCGTAAAAATCGCCTTCGTAAACGCTACCGTCAGCTAAGATTAATTTGCCTTTTTTTACTTCGCGCATACTACACCATCTCTCATAACAAATTTGCCCGCAAGCATGGTTGCTACTGCTTTACCTTTGCACTCTTTACCTTCATAGGGAGTGAATTTGCCGCGAGTATAGAATTTGGAGCTGTCTACAGTCCATTCTTTATTCAAATCCATAATAGTAATGTCTGCTACAGCGCCTTCTGCCAAGGTACCACGTTCCAGCTTGAACAGCTTGGAAGGTTCGCAGCTCATTTTACTAATGATGGTTTTAAGGTCGAAAATGTTGGTGTGATACAAATCAGTGAGCATTACACCGAGAGAAGTTTCCAGACCGCAGAAACCGCAGGGAGCGTATCTGAATTCCACGTCTTTTTCTTCAGGTGCGTGAGGAGCGTGGTCAGTTACGATTGCATCTACAGTACCGTCAAGCACTGCTTCGCGCATTGCTTGTACGTGGTCCCAGCTACGGAGCGGCGGGGAAACGCGGGTTGCAGGATTATAGGTTGCGCAAGCTTCATCAGTCAAGGTCAGGTGGTGAACGGTAACTTCACTGGTTACGTTTACGCCTTTAGCTTTGTATTGACGGATGATGTCGATAGCGCCTTTACTTGCTACGTGAGCAATGTGTACGTGAGCACCGGTGTGTTCCGCGATGATGCAGTCGCGTGCTACAGCGATATCTTCGGAAACGGCGGGGATACCCGGTACGCCAATGCGTGCGGATACAGCGCCTTCGTGCATATAGCCTTCTGCGTTCAGTTCAGGGTCAATTGCGTGGCAAATGAGACCTTTGTCAAATGCAGTGATATATTTTGCAGCCAACATGAAAAGGCGGGTGCTCTTTACATATTTGCCGTCATCAGAGAATGCCATTGCGCCACGGAATGCCATGTCGCCCATTTCAGCCAGCTCGTCGCCACATTCGCCTTTGCTGATTGCGCCGATAACTTGTACGTTAGCATAGCTTTCTTCAGCAGCGCGTTGTTTAATTGCAGAAACGATTGCTGCGTTATCAACTACAGGTTTAGTATTAGGCATGCAGGCTACGGTAGTTACACCGCCGGCAGCAGCAGCCTTGGTACCGCTGATAACATCTTCTTTTGCTTCAAGACCGGGTTCACGCAGGTGAACGTGCAGGTCAATCAAGCCAGGAGCTACAACCAAACCGGTTGCATCATATACTTCGTCACAAGCTTCGGTGATGTTTTCAGCCAAAGCTTTAACTTTACCGTCCTCAACAAGAACGTCCATTACAGCATCGAGGTTTTGGCTCGGGTCTACTACCCTACCGTTTTTAATCAATGTTTTCAATGTGCTTACCTCCTGTCAAGGTTAAGAATAAGAGGGCCATACGCACTGCTACACCGTTTTGAACTTCGTCACGGATTTTAGCGTTGTCGCAGTAGCCAACTTCCCAAGAAATTTCCAAGCCACGGTTCATGGGACCGGGATGGAGAACGGTTACGTCAGGTTTCGCCAGTTTCAGGCGAGCTTCGTTAATACCAAAGATGCGAGCATATTCACGCGGTGTGGGGAACATACCTTTCTTTTGGCGTTCTAATTGAATACGCAGAATATCTACAACGTCTGCGCCTTCGATAGCTTCTTCAACACGTTTGTGTACGGTTACGCCCAAGCTTTCAATATCGTAGGGCATCAAGGTCATGGGGCCTGCAACGTGTACTTCTGCGCCCAGCTTGGTCCAAGCCGCAATGTTAGTGCGAGCTACACGGCTGTACAGTACGTCACCGATGATTGCCATTTTCAAGCCTTTCAAATCTTTACCTTGCTCACGAATGGTGAACAAATCCAGCAAGCCTTGGGACGGATGAGCGTGTGCACCGTCGCCTGCGTTGATGATTACAGGGTCAGCAACGTTAGCAGCGTAAGCAGCAGCACCTTCGATGGGGTGACGCATTACGATTGCATCGCAAGCCATGGATTGTACGGTCAAGATAGTGTCGCGCAAGCATTCGCCTTTAACAACACTAGAGGAAGCAGTAGTAATATTTACAACGTCAGCGCCCAAATATTTACCAGCCAATTCAAAGGAAGTGCGGGTACGGGTACTGGGTTCATAGAACAGGTTAATGATGGATTTACCACGCAGGGAGGGAACTTTTTTAATGTCCCTTTTCATGATTTTTTTCATTTCCTCAGCAGTTTTCAGAACGAGCTCAATCTCTTCTACGCTGAGGCTTTCCAGGTCGAGTATATCTCTACCGCTGAGAGATACATTTGCTTTTGCCATTAGCATTACCTCCTGTGTTTTATATAATAAAAAAGCCTTCTTGCCCATGAGGGTACAAGAAGGCCTTAGCTTCATTCAGTAAAGTCTACCTTGAAGTCTCACGGGACCGATTTAAAGGTACAAATTTAACTGAATATATTTTATCACCGCACGTGCTCTACGTCAAATATTTACGTGCTTTTTTTGAAGTTTTTTGTAAGAAAAAGCTCCGCAAATTTTTGCGGAGCTTTCTACTTTTAGTCTCTCAATTTTGCCTTATATTCTTCTGCAACCTTAGCAATAACAGTCTTCATGCTTGCGTCAACCTCAGCATCAGTCAAGGTTCTATCAGCAGCTTGATAGGTCAGGTTAAATGCCATGGATTTGCAGCCTTCTGCTACTTGTTTACCGGTGTAAATGTCAAATACTTTTACGCCTATGAGCAGCTCGCCAGCGTGTTCACGGATAACAGCTTCCAGTTCAGCATTGGTTACTTCCAGAGGAACTACAACAGCGATATCGCGGCTCATGCTGGGATATTTAGCCAAGTGTTTGTATTTGGGAACTGCGATGGCAGCAGCAACCAAGGGTTCAACTTCCATTTCCAAAATGTAAGCTTCTTGGGGCAAGCCAAAAGCTTCTTGTGCCAGCGGATGCAATTCGCCAAACCAGCCGATAATCTTGCCATCAACTTCCACAGCGCAGGATTTGCCGGGATGCAGGTACGGTACAGCATGGTGAACCAGCTTGTAATCGTTAAGCATCAATTTTGCCATCAAGCCTTCTACAACGCCCTTCATATCGTAGAAATCAACGTTGTCACGGCAGGTGCACCAGTTCAAATCGTTGCATTTACCGCTGATTACAGCGCACAGCATGGATTTTTCAGTAGCTTGTTCTTTCAAGGGCAATTCTTTGGGCAGGTACACGCGACCAACTTCAAAGATTGCTACCTTGTTATGTTGACGTGCCAGGTTGTAGGCAGCAGCGCTCAAAACGCTGGGAGCCATGGTGGTACGCATTACTCTAAATTCATCGGTAATGGGGTTCAACAGCTCGATTGCGTTACGACGGCTGTCGTCAGCAGCTAATTGCAGTTTGTCAAAAGCGCTTTGGTTGATGAAGCTATAGGTCATAACTTCGTTCATACCAACTGCTACCATGTAATCTTGGATGCTGTCTTTAACATCTTCAACTACAAATTGACGACCTTGCGCCATACCAAGTACGGGCATGTGGGATTCGATATGGTCCAAGCCATGGATACGAGCAATTTCTTCGCTGATATCTGCATTGCAGGTAACGTCATTACGCCAGCTGGGAGCAGTGATTACGAGAGCATCGCCCTCTTCTTCCACACCAAATTCCAAACCGGTCAAGGTTTTAACCATTTCTTCCTTGCTAATGGTAATGCCAACACGACCGCTGATAACTTCCGGAGTTACTTTGATTACAGCAGGTTTGATTTCTTCGGGATAAGCTTCAACGATACCGGCAACGGTTTCGCAAGCGCCCATTTGTTCAAGCAAGTAAGCAGCACGGTTCAGTGCGTTGTGAGTTTTGATGGTGTCCACACCACGTTCGAAGCGACCGCTTGCTTCACTGCGGAGGCCCAAGGAACGGGAGGTACGACGGATGGACGGACCATGGAAGCTTGCAGCTTCCAGCATTACGTTAACGGTTTCACCGGTAACTTCGGTATCGAAGCCACCCATTACGCCGCCCAAGCCAACAGCACGTTCTGCATCACCAATAACGATCATAGACGGGTCAAGAGTACGTTCTTGTTCGTCCAAGGTCATCAGCTTTTCGCCTTCGCCGCCACGACGAACTACCAAAGTGTGACCAGCAACTTTATCGTAGTCATAAGCATGCATGGGTTGACCAAGCTCCAGCATTACATAGTTGGTTACGTCAACTACGTTGCTGATGGGGCGCATACCGCAAGCACGCAAGCGTTTTTGCATCCATTCAGGAGATTCGGTAATTTTAATGTTCTTTAATACGCGAACTGCGAAGCGGGGGCACAGCTCAGGAGCTTCAATTTTAATGGAAGCCATTTCTGCAGCGTTGCCACCAGCAGCTTCTGCTACGTCCATAGCAGGCATCTTCAAGGGGCAACCGGTAAGAGCTGCAATTTCGCGAGCCAAACCAATGATGCTAAAGCAGTCTGCACGGTTAGCAGTAAGGTCAATATCAATAACAACGTCATTCAAGCCAAGAACTTCTTTAACGTCAACGCCAATGGGAGTATCAGCAGGCAGAATGAAAATGCCGTTACGTTGTTCCGGAAGCAGCAGCTTGTTGTCGATGCCAAGCTCGTCAGCACTGCACAGCATACCGAAGGAATCCAAGCCACGCATTTTAACTGCGGCAAGCTTCATACCTTCCGGGTTACGGCTGCTGGGAGGCAGGGTGCTGCCTACAACTGCAACGGGAACGATGTCATTTTGTTTTACGTTTTGCGCACCGGTCAAAATTTGTACGATGCCTTGACCGTAATCCATTTGGCAAACCCACAGGTGGTCAGAGTCAGGATGACGTTCGATTTGGGTAACTTTACCGGTGAGTACGCCTTCCAAGCCTTCGCCAAGATTGGTTACGGTTTCAACTTCCAAGCCTGCACGGGTGATTTTATCCACCAGTACATCAACAGGAATATTTATATCAACATATTGTTTAAGCCATTCCAAAGATGCTAACATGGTAATCCTCCTTATTTGAATTGACGAATGAAGCGCAGGTCGTTTTCAAAGAACAGGCGCAAATCATCAATACCGTATTTAAGCATAGCAATACGTTCAACACCCATACCAAAAGCAAAGCCAGTCATTTGGTCAGGGTCGTAACCGCTCATACGCAGTACGTTGGGATGAACCATACCGCTACCAAGGATTTCCAGCCAACCGGAGTTCTTGCACACACGGCAACCCTTGCCACCGCAAATTACGCAGGAGATATCAACTTCTGCAGAAGGTTCGGTGAAGGGGAAGTAGCTGGGACGCAGGCGAACCTTAACGTCGTTGCCAAACATTTCTTTCAAGAACAGTTCCAAAGTGCCTTTCAGGTCAGCAAGGCTGATGTTTTTGTCAACAACGAGACCTTCAACTTGGTGGAACATGGGGGAATGGGTTGCGTCATAGTCGCAACGATATACAGTACCGGGTGCAATCATACGGATGGGAGAATTAGGTTCGCGGGATTGCATGGTGCGTGCTTGTACCGGAGAGGTGTGGGTACGCAGCAAGAATTCTTCGGTAATGTAGAAGGTGTCTTGCATATCACGAGCAGGATGGTCTTTAGGCAGGTTCAGCAATTCAAAGTTGTAGTAATCTCTTTCAATTTCAGGACCTTCCATTACGTCAAAGCCCATACGCATAAAGATTTTTTTAATCTCACGCATGGTCAAGGTAACGGGGTGCAGATGACCTTCGCGGGGTTGACGACCGGGCAAAGTGATATCTACTTTTTCGTTAGCCAATTTATCTGCCAGTGCTTTTTGTTCCAGCACAGTAGTTTTCGCAGTGATTTCTTCTTCCAAAAGGTTTTTGATTTCGTTTACGATTTGACCGATTTTCGGACGTTCTTCCGCAGACAGTTTACCCATGCCGCGCAAAATCTCAGTCATAGGACCTTTTTTGCCAAGATATTTGACACGCAGGTCTTTCAATGCGTCCAAAGAGCTTACTTCTGCCAATTCTGCCAAGGCTTGCTCTTTAATAGCCAGTAATTGTTCTCTCATGGTCTTCCTCCTAAAAATACTAACACCCCTGTAATTCATAAAATTACAGGGGCGAATAAATCGCGGTACCACCCTTATTTGTACACTTCATTACGCCTTAACGCGGCTCACGCCTTGCCTACGCAGCTTGCGCCTTCAGCAGGGGCACTCCCAAGTGAACTTCAACCATAACTTCCGGGCAAGGCTTACAGCCAGCGACCTTGCTCTCTTAACCATCGTTTATAGCCTACTTTCTTGCTCATCGTGCAGAACAGGGGCATTTTCAATTAACGATAATTATAGCACAAAAGCCTGTGGGAGTAAAGGGATTGGGAATCATAATGCCATTAAAGCATTACCGGGATTGACTTGGTAATCTCTAAAGAGCTTGGCGTAACCTTACATTCGTAGGCGAGAACCTGCACGCCTGCCTTACGAGCTTGGCGCAAGGCTTCGCCAAATTGGGGATGGGTTTTATCGTTAGGTTCAAAGTGCTGCATGCCTTCCATCTGCACTACGAAAATTACCACAGCTTTGTAGCCTGCTTTTACGCAAGCACATAGCTCCTCTAAATGCTTAATGCCTCGTTCCGTAGGCGCGTCAGGAAAACGCACGATGCCATCTTCTTCCAAGGTAACGCCTTTTACTTCAATAAATATCTTCTCTGCTTCTGTTTCAAGATAAAAATCAAAGCGTGAAGAGCCGTAGGTACATTCTGGTTTTAGCAGCTTAACCTTACCAAAAGGCTCCTTTTCTAATAGCCACTCCCCTACTACCTTGTTGGGAGCTTGGGAATCCATATTGATTAGCAGGTCGCCTTTTTCCACAGCTATAAGGGAATATTTAGTTTTACGTTTAGTGTTATCGTGATGCTCCACATAAATAGTTGCCCTATCAGTCAGCAGTTCACGACAACGACCTGTATTCTTTACGTGGCAAACCTCTTCCCTGCCATCCACTTCGATATGCGCAATAAAGCGATTAGGACGACGCAGGAAGGTTGCACGCTGGATGTTGGAGTAATGCATTATACTTTTTCTACTTCACCTTTCTTCTCAAGGCTTCGAACATCACAATACCGGCAGCCATGGCTACGTTCAAGCTTTCTGCCCTACCCGCCATGGGGATGTAAACTCTTTTGTCAGCTTGTGCCAAGAGGCTCTCGCTTACGCCCCCAGCTTCGTTGCCCATGACAAAAGCAATACGCCCGCTTAAATCTGCCTTGTAAAGATTATCCGCACCGTCGAGGCAAGTAACCAAGATATCATAACCAGCCTTCTTGCCTGCGCTGATAAACTCCTGCTCACTTACACCGCTAAGCACGGGAATGTGGAACAAGCTACCCATGGAAGAACGTACTGTTTTGGGAGCATAGATATCTGCACAACCTTTCAAGAGCACCAAACCACCAATGCCTGCGGCATCCGCAGTGCGGAGCATGGTTCCGATGTTACCGGGGTCACC
>CALCUU010000269.1 GCA_937906915.1 uncultured Phascolarctobacterium sp.
ATTCCGGAAATGCTTGCTCGTGGCTACGACAGACCGCTGGTTTTAGGTGCGGTTGCGGCAGGCGGTACCCTTGGTATTTTGATTCCGCCTTCCATTCCCATGATTCTTTACGGCGCAATTACTGATGAATCCATTGGTAAGCTGTTTATGTCCGGCGTTATTCCCGGTGTAATCATGACCTTGATGTTCACTGCCATCGTAGTTTACCGTTCCCGTAATTTACAACGCGAAGCAGCAGCTACTTGGGATGAACGCATCAGCGCCCTGAAAAAATCTATTTGGGGCTTGTTCCTGCCCATCATCGTAGTAGGTGGTATTTACACCGGTATCTTTACTCCTACTGAAGCAGCTGGTATCGGTACTGTATATAGCTTGTTCATTACCTTCTGCGTATATCGTACCCTTAGCTTCAAGGATATGCCCGGTATTTTGAACGATACCATTAAAACTACTTGTATGATTTTCGCCATTATGATTGGTGCTAGCCTCTTCGGTTTCGTACTGACCATCTTGGACGCTCCCCAAGCATTGACCAATTATGTAGCAGGTTTGGAAACCAGCCGTTGGGTAGTATTCATTGCAATCAACTGCCTCTTGCTCTTCTTGGGCTGCATTTTGGAATCTGTTTCCATTATTTTCATTACCCTGCCCATTTTGTTCCCGCTGATTTTGAGCCTTGGCTTCGACCCCATCTGGTTCAACGTTGTTATGCTGTTGAACTTGGAATTGGCGCTCATTACTCCGCCTGTTGGTATGAACCTTTTCGTATTGCAAGGCATCAGCCCGGACAGCAAGATGACCGATATTGTCAAAGGCGTTATTCCCTTTGGCTTGGCAATGTTCGTGCTCATCTTTATCCTCTGTCTGTTCCCGGAACTGGCAACCTGGCTGCCCACCGTTGTTAAATAAATAGCGGTAAATTATTGACACATGTTTTTAAAAGGCATATAATTATTTAGTAGTTTTACGAAGGCTGCTCTTGACAAGCAGCCTTCTTTATATTTGCTGATAGTGTGCCGTAAGGCATTGTAATTTTTTAAAGAGGAGAAATAGTTAATGATTAGAAATGATTTGCGCAATATCGCGATTATCGCTCACGTTGACCACGGCAAAACCACTCTGGTAGACGCTATGTTAAAACAAAGCGGCATCTTCCGTAGCAATGAACACGTTGAAGACCGTGTAATGGACTCCAACGACTTGGAACGTGAACGTGGCATTACCATTTTGTCCAAGAACACCTCCGTTATGCACGGCGATACCAAAATCAACATCCTTGATACTCCGGGCCATGCTGACTTTGGTGGCGAAGTTGAACGCGTATTGACCATGGTTGACGGCGTACTGCTTTTGGTAGACTCCTACGAAGGCCCTATGCCCCAAACCAAATATGTATTGCGTAAAGCATTGGAACAACATCTGAAACCCATCGTTGTAATCAATAAAATTGACCGTCCTGACCAACGTGTAAACGAAGTTATCGACGAAGTACTTGACCTTTTCATCGAGCTGGACGCTGACGAAGACCAACTGGAATTCCCCGTTGTTCTTGCTTCTGCTCGTAACGGTATCGCTAAGCTTTCCATGGAAGAAGAAAGCGATAACCTTGAACCTCTCTTCAAAGTAATTATGGAAAACATTCTCGCTCCCAATGTTGACATAGAAGCTCCGCTCCAAATGCTGGTTAACACTTTGGACTGGGATTCCTATGTTGGTCGCATCGTTGTAGGTCGCGTTGTTCGCGGTACCATTCACAATGGCGAAAACATTACCCTGTGCGACGAAAACGGTAGCCGTAAAGCAAAAATTGGTCGTCTCTACACCTATCAAGGTTTGAAACGTGTAGAAGCTGACGAAGTTGGCGCAGGCGACATCGTTGCTTTGATTGGCTTGGCTGACGCTAACATTGGCGAAACCATTGCTGACTACGAAAATCCGGAACCGTTGAAGGGTCTTAAAATTGACGAACCTACCTTGTCCATGATTTTCTCTGTAAACAACAGCCCCTTTGCCGGCAAAGAAGGCGATTATGTAACCAGCCGTCATTTGCGTGACCGCTTGTTTAAAGAAATCGAAACCAACGTTTCCATGCGCGTTGAAGAAACTGAAAGCCCTGACGCATTCAAAGTTTCCGGTCGTGGCGAACTGCACTTGTCCATCTTGATTGAAACCATGCGTCGTGAAGGCTACGAACTGCAAGTTGGCAAACCGAAAGTAATCATGCACTATGACGAAACCGGTACCTTGCTTGAACCTATGGAAGCACTGACCATTGACGTTCCCCAAGATTATATGGGCGCTGTAATGGAAGGCTTGGGCCTGCGCAAAGCAGAGCTGACCAATATGCACGAAATGGCTGGCTATCTGCGTATGGAATTTAAAGTTCCTGCTCGTGGCTTGATTGGTTTCCGTAACCAATTCCTCACCGATACTAAAGGTAACGGTATCATGAACCACGTATTCGCAGGCTACGAAGAATACAAAGGCGATATCCCCGGTCGTACCCGTGGCAGCTTGGTTGCTTTTGAAAATGGCGAAACCACTTCCTACGGTATTGGCAACGCTCAAGAACGTGGTACTATGTTCATCATCCCTGCAGAAAACGTTTACGAAGGTCAAATCATCGGTGAAAACAGCCGTGAAGACGATATGGACGTTAACCCCTGCAAAAAGAAACATGTCAGCAATATGCGTGCTTCCGGCAGTGACGACGCAATCCGTCTGATTCCGCCCAAAACTTTCTCCTTGGAACAAGCTTTGGAACACATCAACGACGACGAATTGGTAGAAGTTACCCCGAAAAGCATTCGTATGCGCAAAAAAGTTCTTGACCGTATCGAACGTGGTCGTATCCGCGGTCGTATGAAAAACCAATAATTTTAAAAAATTTTAAAATTGTTGCAGGATTTTTGCAGATAGACGAAGAATACGTCTATTTAACTATCCATTTTAGAAATTAAGTTCACTTTGAAATAGTTTGGAGGCAAAGGTTATGGGCTTAAAAAATACAGCTATGAAATTTTTTATGGCAGAAGAACAAGAAGAAAGAAGCTATGAGGCTCCGCGTCTGGTAAAATCCGGTCATCTGAATATTTTGGTGCGCACTCCTATGTCCTTTGGTGACGTGCGTGAATATGCTGACGCATTGATGAGCGGTTCTGCAATTATGGTTGATTTCAGCTCTGTTGATGTTGCCCTGAAAAACCGTATCTTCGACTATCTCAATGGTGTTAGCTATATTATCGGTGCTCACGTTAAAAAGGTTTCCGATAATTTGTTGATGTACGCTCCTGAACACGTTGAAGTGGACAAAGAAGTTGCTCCGAAACGTAGTGGCGTACGTTCCTGGCTGAGCTAAGCTTTAGAGTTTTGAACCCGTCTTTCTGTAAAGAAGGACGGGTTTTTATATGCTCGCATTCATTCTTAATAGAACTAATTCCGATTTTGGACTACGCTTGTGAAAAGAATTATGTTATAATTGACTTTAATAAATAATCCGTAGGAGAAGGTTCAATGACAAAGCATTTATTTAATTATTGCACAATTGATTGGTACGAAAACGATATGCTTACCAAGGGAACTACTCTGCGTGATTTTACGAAAGAGTTCCAGCTGGACGGCATTGAGCAATTTATTTATACAATGGAGCGCCCGGGAAAATCCTATAAGGATTTGACAACAGGCGTACATCTAAATTACTGGCCCTATTGGATGGACTTTTGGCTGAAAAAGGCAAAGCGTCTGAAACAGCAGTTCCGCAATGTTTTGGAACGCAATCAGTATTTTCGTGATGCCCTTAGCCGTGACGAATGGCTTTCTGTAATTAGAAGAAATATTGGTGCTGCCTTGACGGAAGCTCCTGAATATATGGTTTGGCACGTTGCCGAAGCTAACAACGAAGAAGTCTTTACTTGGGAGTTTAATTACAGCGACCGTGAGGTATTGATTGCCTCTGCGGACGTGTTCAACAGCATTGCTGACGAAATCCCTGAAAATATCACCATTCTTTTTGAAAATTTATGGTGGCCTGGCTTACGCCTTACTGACCCTCGCAATGTGAAGTTCTTTTTTGACCATTAGCATCATCATATGTGTTACTTTGAAGTCTTCCTTCAATAGCAACTTGACTACCTTTTGAAAGATAATTTTTTGTAAGCCGTATCAGATTTTTGATGCGGCTTATTGTTTTATTAAAGGATATGTGATATAATGGTAAAAATAAAAAAAGATTAAAATGTAATTAAAAGGAGACACTATGAAAAAACTGATATCATTCATACTTACAGCTCTGATTCTTGTGCAAATACCGATAACGGCATTCGCATATAACGAGGATAAGGCACAGGCATCGGCAGACTCTCTCAATGCCCTCGGACTATTCAACGGTACGGATAATGGTTACGAGCTGGAAAAGCCGTTGACAAGACTTGAAGCACTCATAATGCTCATAAGACTCTCCGGCAAGGAGCTTGAAGCACTTTATCCGGAAGAGGAGCTTTCACATCCCTTTACCGACTCTCCCGAATGGGCTGAC
>CALCUU010000270.1 GCA_937906915.1 uncultured Phascolarctobacterium sp.
GGAAGCCTTGCAAAAAATTGTAGGTGGCAAGGATCGCTTTGCAGAAGAACGCTTTGCCATTAACGCAGAGCAGCAAAAGGCAGAGCAACAGATTAACGAAGCTAAAAAATTTGTTAATGCCAGCGAAAACAAGCTGCGTCAAATCGAACTGGAAATGACCAGACAAAATAGCGATTATGAGCACGCCTTGGAGCAGCTGGGCAGTGAATATAATATGGACGTGGCGGCAGCTCGTAATGAAGAGCTGCTGGAAATGGATACCAAGGCTTTGCAACGTATGGAAAGCAAGCTGACCGTGAAGATTAGCGACCTTGGACCCATTGACCCTGCCGCAATCGAAAAATATCAAGCGGCTAAAGAACGCAGTGAATTTTTGGCAAAGCAGTACAACGATTTGTGCGAGGCTAAGGAAAATCTGGAAGCAGTCATCAGCGAGATTAACTCCGGTATGACCAAGAGATTTAAGGAAGCCTTTAACCAAATTAACGTGTACTTTGCTGATTGCTATGTAAAACTTTTTGGTGGTGGCACAGCCCTTCTGAAATTGTCTAACCCGGAAGATGTGTTGAACTCCGGTATTGACATTGAAGTGCAGCCTCCGGGAAAACGCCTGCAAAGCTTGTACCTGATGTCCGGTGGCGAACGTGCTTTGACGGTCATCGCCTTGCTTTTTGCATTGCTTAGCTATCAGCCGTCCCCCTTCTGCATCTTGGACGAAATAGATGCGGCGCTGGACGATGCCAATATTATGAGATTTTCTAATTTCCTGCGTGATTACGCGACGAATACACAGTTTATTATTATTACTCACCGTAAGGGCACCATGGAATGTGCGGACATTATGTACGGCGTAACCATGGAGGAATCCGGTGTATCGAAATTGCTATCTGTGAAGATTAGCGAGAAGGAGTAGCAAAAGATGGGATTTTTTGAAAGATTAAAAGAAGGTCTTAGCAAAACCCGCCGTAATTTTACGGAAAGAATCCAAGAATTAGTAAGCTTTTCTGCAAGTATTGACGAAGACTTTTTAGAAGAGCTGGAAATGATTCTGCTTTCTGCGGACGTTGGCGTTAAGACCACTGAAAAATTGATTAGCGCAGTGCGTACTGCTGCTAAGAAAAATGAAATTAAGGGAACCGAAGAGGTTATTCCCTTCCTGAAAAAATATTTGTCCGAAATGCTGGCAGATAGCGGTCAACGTACCCGTATCGGTGCGAAGCCTACTGTTATCCTCGTTGTAGGTGTTAACGGCGTGGGCAAGACCACTACCATTGGCAAGCTGGCAAATTACTTTACCCTGTTCAATTATAAGGTAGTGCTGGCAGCAGGCGACACCTTCCGTGCTGCAGCTTCCGAGCAGCTTACCATTTGGGCAGAGCGTGCTGGCTGTGACATCGTTCGTCACGCAGAGGGCGCTGACCCGGCGGCAGTAGTGTTTGACGCACTTAAAGCTGCCATCGCCCGCAAGGCAGATATTCTCTTCATTGATACTGCTGGTCGCTTGCACAATAAAGCTAATTTAATGAACGAACTTGAAAAGGTTCACCGCATTATTAAACGCGAAATCCCTGAAGCTCCCCACGAAACCTTCTTGGTGCTTGATGCTACCACCGGTCAAAACGCAATCAACCAAGCTAAGGTGTTTATGGAAACCGCTAATGTTTCCGGCGTAGTGCTTACTAAATTGGACGGCACTGCTAAGGGCGGTGTGGTTATCGCCATTAAAGAAGAGCTTGGCTTGCCTGTAAAATGGATTGGCGTAGGCGAAGGCATCATGGACTTCCGCCCCTTCGAGCCTGAAAAATTTGTAGAAGCTTTATTTGAAACTGACAAGTAAAAATACTTGACACCATATAAGTTTTCTAGTATAATGGCACAGTCGGATATTTTGAGTGAGGAAAAGTACATTGTTAGAGCAAGATTTTGAGCAACGAATGAGGCTGGGCAGACTGTTTGATATGTACGGCGGCCTGTTAACTGAAAAACAACAGCAATGCTTGAAGTTCTACTTCTACGATGACCTGTCCTTAACGGAAATCGGCGAAGAGCTGGGCGTTTCCAGACAAGCGGTTCACGATTTATTAAAGCGCGTTGAACAAACTCTGGAGCGTAACGAAAAGAAGCTTGGGCTTCTTGCTCGTGATGAAGCTGATAAAGAGCGCTTGCGCTCTGTAATAAAACTGTTGGCTGGCAAGCAGCCGCAAAATGAAAAAGCCATCCAAATCTTAAACGAGATGTGTGGCGAAAGTAGGTAAGGTTAATTAGATGGCTTTTGAAAATTTATCTGAAAGATTACAAAATGCTATAAAGATGTTCCGCGGTGCGGGCAAAATCACTGAAGATGATTTAAAAGCACCTTTACGCGAAGTGCGTATGGCTCTTTTGGAAGCCGACGTTAACTTCAAAGTAGTAAAAGATTTTATCGGCAAGGTTAAAGAACGTGCCTTGGGTGCAGAGGTTAGCGAAAGCCTCAACCCCCACCAACAAATCATTAAAATTGTTAATGACGAGTTGGTACAACTCTTGGGTGGTACTCAAAGCAAATTGACCGTAGCTCCCAAACCGCCCACCATTATTATGCTAGCTGGTTTGCAAGGCGCAGGTAAAACCACTACCGCCGGTAAATTGGCTAACTACCTGAAACGTAAGAACAAGAAACCCATGTTGGTAGCAGGCGACGTTTACCGTCCTGCAGCGATTACCCAATTACAAGTTTTGGGTGAGCAGCTGAATGTGCCTGTATTCACCTTGGGTGACAAGGTTTCTCCTGTAGAAATCGCACGTCAAGCAATTGACAAAGCGTTTTCCCTGGCTTGCGATACCATCATCATCGATACTGCAGGTCGTTTGCATATTAACGAAGAGCTGATGAACGAATTGCGCCAAATCAAAGGTGCAGTTAATCCGCAAGAAATCTTGCTGGTTGTAGACGCTATGACCGGTCAAGACGCAGTAACCGTAGCAGAAAGCTTCAATAACGAGCTGGGCATTGACGGCTTGATTGTAACCAAGCTGGACGGCGACGCTCGCGGTGGTGCAGTGCTCTCCGTAAAAGCAGTAACCGGTAAGCCGGTAAAACTCATTGGTATGGGCGAAAAGCTGGACGCTTTGGAACCCTTCCACCCCGACCGTATGGCATCCCGTATCCTGGGCATGGGCGATATCCTGACCTTGATTGAAAAAGTTCAATCTACCACTGATTTAGCTAAAGCCCTGGAAATGGAAAAGAAACTGCGCAAAGATGAATTTACTCTCGAGCAGTTCCTTGAACAAATGCAACAGGTTAAAAAATTGGGCTCCTTGGAAACCATTCTGGGCTTGATTCCCGGTATGGGCGGCATCAGCCAAAAGCTGAAGGAAGCTAATGTGGACGAAAGAGAATTTGACCGCATTGAAGCAATCATCCGCTCTATGACCCCGAAAGAACGTCGTAACCCGGACATCATCAACGGCAGCAGACGTAAACGTATCGCAGCAGGCTGTGGCATGCGCGTACAAGACGTTAACAAGCTGCTGAAAAACTTCGAAGAAAGCAAAAAGATGATGAAGAAAATGCAGGGTATGGCAAAATTTGCTTCTAAAGGTGGATTTAAACTCCCCTTTACACATTAAATAAAAAATAATTCTAATGAGATATTTCGTTAAGGAGGTGAATTTAACATGGCAGTTAAAATCCGTTTGATGCGTATGGGCGCTAAAAAAGCTCCTTTCTATCGTATTGTTGTTGCTGACGCACGTGCTCCGCGTGATGGCAGATTCATCGAAAGCATCGGTTACTACGACTCCACCAAACAACCGGCTGACGTAAAAATCGACGCTGACAAAGCTGTTGACTGGATGAACAAAGGTGCTCAACCCACCGATACCGTAAAATCCTTGTTCAGCAAAAATGGCGTTATGAAACAATATGCTGATTCCAAAGCAAAATAATTAGAGAGGCGTGACCTACATGAAAGAATTGGTAGAAGTAATGGCCAAGTCTCTTGTAAGTAATCCGTCTGCAGTAGTCGTGGAGGAGGAAACTACCGGTACAACAACGGTGCTTCGCCTCCATGTTGCTTCTGAAGATATGGGTAAAGTTATCGGAAAACAGGGCCGTATCGCCAAAGCGATTAGAACAGTTATGAAGGCAGTTGCAACTCGCGAGAATGTAAAAGTTATCGTTGAAATTATCTAAATTAAGGATGGTATAACTAATGGATAAAATGTTTGTTAGAGTTCCTGTTGCAGTAAAAGCTAAAGTAACACAAGATTTAAAATTGAAAATTATTGGAGATCTCCAAAATACTATAAAAAATATGGAGCTTGACCTCGAACAATTCGAGTTCCAAGCTAAAAAAGCTCTGCACCAAGCAGCAAGTGATTTGAGCGTGCTTCCGGCTTTACGCGAACAAATCGATGCAGAGAGAAATAAAAGAATGGCTGCTAAAAACGATGCAGAAGCTAAATTGAAACGTGCAGAAGCACTGGAAATTGGCGCTGAAATCGGTCACGGTACCTTGGAACGTACCGTAGAAATTACCATTGGTACTAATCTGGACGCTCTCATGGGCGCAGAGATTCTTACCGAAGATGGTAAAGTAATTGCTTTCCGCGAATAATGGATAAAGAAATAATTATCGGTAAAATTGTCGCTCCGCACGGTGTGCGGGGCGATATTCGCATTATGCCCTTAACAGAAAAGCCGGACCTGTTCTTAGAACTTGATTATCTTCTGTTAGAGGGTGGCAAAAAATTGACTGTGAAGAACGCTCGTTTCCACAAGCGTATGGTGCTGGTAACCACTAAAGAAGTTACTACCATGAACGATGCGGAGCTTTTGCGTGACAAGCATATCTACATCAAAGCAGAAGACCTGCCTGCCTTGGAAGAAGACGAATTCTATGTGGCAGATTTGGTTGGCATTCCTGTTTATGACTTGGAAGGCAAGCAAATCGGTACCTTCAAGGATTCTCTTTCTACCGGTAGCAACGACGTGTACGTTATTGCTGTTCCCGGTGCTAAGGACATCCTCGTACCTGCTTTGAAAGAGTACTTTAAAGAAATTAACCTTGCTGAAAAGCGCATTGTGGTACAATTACCGGAATGGACTGATGAAGAATGAGGTTCTTATTTATAACATTATTTCCTGAACAAATTGAGCAGGCTGTTTCCCACAGTATTATCAAGCGTGGTATTGACAAGGGTTTAATTGAAGTTAGCTGCATTAACCCTCGTGAATTTACCACCGATAAGCACCGCACTGTGGATGATACTCCCTTTGGCGGTGGGGCAGGTATGGTTTTGAAACCGGAGCCTA
>CALCUU010000271.1 GCA_937906915.1 uncultured Phascolarctobacterium sp.
GGTTGCACCGAAGATTACTGCAGCACCAGTGCTGCTACCCAAGGGACTATCAAATTCCATAGGTTCAAGGCTTGCAACGTTAATATGTTCTGCTTTGATTAAACGAGCCAGCTCGCGAGTGGTGAGGACGATGTCAACGTCAGGCACGCCACTGCTACGCATGGAGAACAGTGCAGCTTCGCGCTTTTTAGATACGCAAGGCATGATGGAGATGGAGCAGATGTCTTTAGCATCAATGCCTTTTTGTTGAGCGAAGTAGGTTTTAGTCAATGCACCGAAGATTTGTTGAGGACTCTTGGTGCTGGAAAGGTTGGGCAGGAACGCAGGATATTTTTTGCTAACGTAGCTTACCCAGCCCGGACAGCAGGAGGTGAACATAGGCCAAGGATGTTTATCTGCTTCAGCCAAGCGTTCCAAAAGCTCACTGCCTTCTTCCATAATGGTTACGTCTGCAGCAAAGCTGGTATCGAAAACGTAATCGAAGCCAACTTTTTTGAGGGCGGCAACCATTTTGCCTTCGGTGAATTGCTCAGGAGTAAGACCAAGTGCTTCGCCCCAAGCAGTACGAACTGCGGGAGCAACTTGCACAACGGTAACTTTTTCCGGATTTGCCAGTACTTCGAAGATTTTAGGAACATCGTCACGTTCTTTAAGAGCGCCAACGGGGCAATGGGTAATACATTGACCGCACAGGCTGCAATCAGATTGTGCGATGTTGGGGAATTTTTGGGCAACATCTACGGTAGTACGTCCACCGGTGTTAACCAAGTCCCAAATGTTCAAGCCTTGCACTTTGTCGCAAATTTGGATGCAACGCATGCACTTGATGCATTTTTTGGAATCTCTAATTAAGGGGAACTCTTTGTCCCAAGGAATATCTACAACGTCTTTTTCGTAGGGCAGTTCAAAAATACCCAGGTCATTTGCCAAGGTTTGCAGTGCGCAGTTACCGCTTCTTACGCAGGTTGCGCACAGGCAATCGTGTTGGGAAAGAATCAGCTCTACATTAGTACGGCGAATGGCACGTACTTTGGGGGAGTTAGTATAAACAACAAGTCCTTCTTGTACGGGAGTGCTGCAGGCAGTTACCAGTCTAACCTTGCCTTGCACTTCAACTACGCACACTTTGCAGGCGCTGATTTCGTTAATGCCTTCCAAATAGCAAAGGCGAGGAATGCGGATACCAACGGAGTCCGCTGCTTGCATGATAGTTGCGCCTTTGGGGGCAGTTACTTTTTGTCCGTCAATTGTTAAGTTTACCATTTAAAAGTACGGCCTCCTTTCAATGCGCTTAAACCGAATTTGTCGCAGCGCAGGCAACGTCCTGCTTCTTGGCAGGCTTCTTGCTCGGTCATGCCACATTCAAATTCTTCAAAGTTATTTTTACGTTCGCCTGCTTCTTTTTCTTTCATTTGAATACGTCCGCAGGGGCGTTTGTCAGACAAATCAGCAGGGGGAATTTCTACATCACAGGAAATTTCGTGGTCGAAGCCTAAGTATTCGTCAATATTTGCTGCTGCAACCTTGCCTGCTGCAATGGCACGAATTACAGTTGCAGGACCGGTTACGCAGTCGCCACCGGCAAAGACGCCGTTAGCGTTAGCAAGTTCACCAGTTTCCATGGCAGCAATGCTACCACGTTTAACTTTTACGCCAGCTTCTTCAAAGGGGCGAAGCTCTACGCCTTGACCGATTGCTACTACGATTATATCGCAGGGAATGCGGTCTAGGGGAAGCTCTGCGCGAATGGGGCGAGCACGTCCCCAAGCGTCGATGGGGCCGATAATTTGGGGCTCTGCCCACAGGGCAACAACGTTACCGTTTTCGTCAGCTTCAATTTTATGAGGAGCCTTCAATTCGTAAAGCTCTGCGCCTTCAGCAACAGCGCCTTCGATTTCTTCAGGAAGGGCAGTCATATCTACTTTGCGACGACGGTACGCAATGGAAACTTTTTTCGCACCAAGGCGGATTGCACTGCGGGTGCAGTCCATAGCAACGTTACCGCCACCAATTACTACAACGTTTTTATCTTTAAAGTCAGGCATAATGTCTTCGCCAATGGAGCCAAGCATTTCTACAGCAGAGATTACGCCTTTGGAATCTTCGCCTTCGATGCCAACCTTTTTATCTTCGTGAGCACCGATGGCAATGTAAACTGCGTCGTAGTCTTCACGAAGCTTGCCGAAGGGAATTTCGCCTTCGCCACTGCCAACCTTGGTGTTGAGGTGAACCTCTACGCCGGTGGAGAGAATTGCTTCAATATCTTGGTCAAGTCTTTCGCGGGGGAAGCGATAGCTGGGAATACCATAGCGGAGCATACCGCCCAGCTTGCTCTTAGCTTCAAATACAACTGCGTGATGACCCATCAATTCTAAATAGTAAGCTGCTGCCAAGCCACTGGGACCACCGCCGATAATGGCGATGCGTTTACCGGTGGATGCTGCTTTTTCGGGAACGGGAACTGTGTTAGCAGGAGCGTTATCTACTGCCATACGTTTCAACCCACGAATGTTAATGGAAGAGTCAATCATATTACGACGGCAACGTGCTTCGCAGGGATGCTCGCAAATAAGTGCGCAGGCGGTGGGGAAGGGGTTGTCTTTACGGATAAGCTTAATTGCATCAGCGTAACGACCTGCACCAACGAGGGCGATGTAACCGGGAATATCAACTTGTGCAGGGCACAGGGCAATGCAAGGAACGGAATGGTTTACAGTGCTGTTGCATTTGCCGGTCTTAATGTGATGAATGTAGTCTTCTTTAAAGCCAACCAAGCCAGCCAAAACCATGTGAGCTGCTTCGTAGCCAATAGCGCAGTCCGCAGAGTCCATAATGTTGTTGGCAGTGTCTTCGATAAGCTGCAAGGTTTTCATGGTAGCCTTGCCTTCTAAAACACTTTCCATCAATTTTTGTAATTGTCCCAAGCCAACACGGCAGGGAGTGCATTTGCCACAGGTTTGAGCGTGACAAACTTTTAAAAATGACAGCTGCAAATCAACGGGGCACAGTCCGGGAGGGCTGGCGATGATGTGACGTTCAAGGTCTTTGTAAAGACGTTCAACTGTCAGCTGCGCTTGATCAGGTGTTTCGATTTTTAAACGACTCATAATTTCCTCCAAATATATTTATCTATCAAATGGTGTATACACAAAGTATAGTGTTTTATCCAATAGCGTACCACTAATTATACTACCCTTGCAATGCTTTGGCAAACCCAAAAGTGTTAAGGTTGTTACGTTTTAAGTGTGAAGTTAAAGATATTCTTGTTTTTCTTTCTAAAAAATATCTTAGCTGATTTGGAGAAAGTCTATTGTGATGTGGTATACTTATAATGAAGAAAAGTTTTCTAAAGCTGGTGAGTTTGATGAAGTTATCCTTTGTTCATATATTGAGTTTGATTTTGACCTTGGCTGTTACAATTTTGCCGGGGGTTTACGCTGCTCGAAAAATTAAATCTGCTGATGATTATAATGTAGGTGGACGTAGCGCCGGCGTAGGCATGGTTGCCGGAAGCATCATCGGTACCATTGTGGGTGGCGCTGCTACCGTAGGTACTGCTCAGCTTGGCTACAAGCTGGGACTTACTGCCTGGTGGTTTACCTTGGGCAGTGGTATTGCGTTAATTATTATGGCGATTTTCTACGCAGTGCCTCTGCGTCGCAGTAGCTTGACCACTGTCAGCGAGTTCCTTGTTGGCAACTACGGCAAGGTGGCAGGACCTTTTACCAGTATTTCTGCCTCCGCAGGTATTTTCTTTAGTATTGTTGCCAGCACCTTGACGGCTTTAAGCTTGGTGTCCGGTCTTTTTAACGTAAGCATGGAAACCAGCGGTATGATTGTCTTAGGCTTGACCGTTGCCATTGTTTTCTTCGGTGGCATCAGTGGTGCGGGCATGGCTGGCCTTTTAAAAATACTTTTGATTTTTGCAACCATCTTTGTTGGTGGCGTGCTGTGCTATTTTGATTTAGGACAATGGCAAGGCTTGCAAGCAACATTCCCTGCGCACCCGTGGTTCAGCCTTTTCGGACGTGGGGTAGAGGACGGGCTCTTTAGCTTGGCGTCTATGATTGTAGGTGTAATCTCCACTCAAAGCTACATTCAGTCCATCTTTTCTGCCAAGGATAGCAAGACCGCTGCGGCAGGCTGTATTGCTGCGGCACTGGTAGTTATTCCCGTAGGCTTGCCCTCTGTGATGATTGGTATGTTTATGAGCGTACAGCATCCGGAAATAAATTCCATTGACGCTCTGCCTATGTACCTTGCAACTTACCTGCCCGATTGGTTGGGTGGTATCGGTCTTGGCGCCATTATGATTTCTGCTCTTGGGTCTTTGTCCGGCTTGGCGCTAGGCGTAGGCACCATGATTTCTCGCGACCTTGTTAAAAATTTGTGGAAGAATGCCAGCTCCGTAAACCTTTTGTGGGCTAGCCGTATTAGCGTGCTTTTGGTAAGCGCTTGCGCAATTATTTTTGTTTTCTTCCATTTAGATAGCTCTGTTCTGGAATGGAACTACCTTTCCATGGCGTTACGTGGCAGTGGTATTTTCCTGCCCTTGACCTTTGCGGTGTTCTTCCCCGGTAAGGTGAACCGCAAGTTTGGCATTATGGCAATCATCGGTGGTATTGCGGTGGCGTGCCTTTGGAAGTACGTTGCACCTTGGAAGATTAACGGATTGTTCCCTGCCTTGGCGTGCAATCTGCTGTTCTTGATTCCGGGATTATTGGTGAAAAATGATGACTAATTTTACACATCTACATGTTCATACTCAATATAGCCTTTTAGATGGTGCAGCGAAGATTACTGATTTGGTTGGCTATGCCAAGGAATTAGGTATGACCAGCCTTGCTATAACTGACCACGGCGTTATGTATGGTGCCATTGAATTTTACGAAGAGTGCAAGAAGCAGGGCATCAAACCTATTTTGGGCTGTGAAGTTTACGTTACTACAGGTTCTCACTTAGAGCGTAATAACCGTGGCTTGTACCATTTAATTCTCTTGGCAGAAAATTTAGAAGGCTACCATAATATAATGAAGATGGTTTCCTTGGCGCAGCTGGAAGGCTTTTACTATAAGCCTCGTGTGGACAAGGATATTCTGCGTGCTCACAGCAAGGGCGTAATCTGCCTTAGTGCCTGCATCGCTGGCGAATTGCCTGTATATATTTTGCAGGACAATCTTGATGGTGCACGTCGTTGCTTGGAAGAGTATCTGGAAAAACTAAAAAAGCAATTGAAGATTACAAATTTTTCTGCTTTAACGGCGAGCCAAAACTTATGTTTGTGGCAACAGACAGAA
>CALCUU010000272.1 GCA_937906915.1 uncultured Phascolarctobacterium sp.
ATCGGTTTTGATTCTTTGGTTGTACATAATGTTACCGAAGAATCTAAAAAACTGCTTAATAAAATGGCGTATGTTGTCCAAGGTGCAGAACTGATGCGCAAGGAACTTGCATTTAGCAATTGGCGTTATAAATTTGAAGTGCGCTTTGACGATGAAGAAGAGTGGCAAGAGGCTTCCTCTGTTATCGTAGGCAAGAGTAGATATTATGCAGGGCGTTACTCTTTATTTGATGGTGCGTCTTTGGCGAGCCCCGTGTTGCACGTTGCACTTTTTACCGGCAATACTCGTAAAGACTTTATGCGTTATGCTGCCTGCATCGCTATGGAGGCTTTGCAACTGGAAGAAAGCATTATCATCAGAAAAGCAAAGAAACTGGAAATTCGTTGTAATGTGGAGGACTTTGCTGCGGAACTTGACGGTGATGCTATTACTACTGCTCCCTTAAAAATTGAAATTGAGGATACTCCAATTAAATTTTTAGCGTAAATTTTAAGCTGATTTTTCATTGTGTATTTTTAAGTATTCTGTATACATAACCGGTAGAAGTATAAATCTACCGGTTTTTGGTTTATAATTATAGACAAAATTTTAAGTGGAGGGGATATTTATGATGATTATGTTGGGTGCCGTAGTAGTACTTGGCGTAATTTGGCTGCTTTTAAAACGCCATGAATCCAGAATGGTTTTGATTGCAGCTGGTATTTTAATGTGTTGCTTGGGTGGTAAACCGATGGCGGCGTTGGATGCTTTTGCAAAAAGCATGACTAGCGCAGGCTTGATTACTTCTGTATGCTCTTGCATGGGTTTTGCTTGGTGCATGAAGTACACTGGTTGTGACAAGCATTTGGTTGTTGCTATTGGTAAAGTTCTTAAAAAAATGGGCTTCCTGCTTATTCCCGGTGCAACCATTGCAACCTTTATCGTTAACATTGCTATTCCCAGTGCTGCAGGCTGCAGTGCTGCGGTAGGCGTAATCTTTATTCCTATTATGATGTCCGCAGGTATTCACCCTGCAATGGCAGCTGCTGCGGTTAAATCCGGCACCTATGGTTCTATGTTGAACCCCGGTCTTTTGCACAATGGCGTTGTTGCTAAATTGGCTGGCGTTCCCATTCCGGAAGTTATCGCAACTCATATGCCTGCAACTGTTGCTGGTGTAATTATTGCAGCTGTTACCTTGACTGTTGTTGCTATCTTCTTGAAAGAAAACAAAGGCTATGTTCCTGCTGACGGCGAAGCTGCTGTTGAAGAAATTAGCGTTAATCCGCTGTATGCTTTGATGCCTTTGCTTCCCATCATTATCCTTGTGCTTGGTAATACTAAAGTTGTTCCCGCTTTCAAGATGGGCGTTCCTCAAGCAATGATTATCGGTGTTTTGGTGGCTTTGGCTGCTACCCGTAAGAGCCCGGTTAAATTGACCAAGTCTTTCTTTGACGGTATGGGCGATGCTTATGCTAACATTATCGGTATCATCATTTCCGTAGGCGTTTTCGTAGCTGGTTTGAATGCACTTGGTTTGATTAAAGCCCTTATCAACTGGATGTTGAACTCCAGCGGTATCGTTAAGATTGCTTCTGCTTTCGGTCCGTTCCTGCTGGCTCTCATCTCCGGTAGTGGTGACGCAGCGACTGTTGCGTTTAACGAATCCGTAACTCCGCACGCTGTGGAATTTGGCCTGAACACCATTAACATGGGTGCTATGGCAGCGTTGGGCGGCACCTTGGGTCGTACCATTTCTCCGATTGCAGGCGCTACCATCATTTGCGCAGGCATTGCAGGCGTAGACCCCATGGAAGTTTGCAAACGTAATGCTCTCGGTATCGTATTGGCTTTGATTGTTGGTATGGTGCTCTTGGTATTCTAATTCTACTATTAAAAATTACTCCACCTTGTCTTATGGCAAGGTGGATTTTTTACGTGCAAGAGCGTATAATAATCCTATAATTTGTCTAATTAAAATCATTATAAGTGCTGTACAACAGGATTGTTAAGCGAAAGAGTACTTGGCGTTGAGCAAGTAATCGCAGATTCAGCAAAGAAAGGCAGTGCTTATAGCGAGTGCGACAGAGGTAGGAACAGCGAGGCTTACGAAGTGATGGCGTACTGGATGTATGTCGAACGAGTAAATGAGCTGTGACAAAGTATAACGGTGCTTTTATCGAGTGCCACAGAGGTAGTAACATGTTAGGTACAATAGTTAACGTCGGCTGCATCTTGAGTGGTTCGATAATCGGTAGCTTCGTAAGTAAAGGAATAAATGAGAAATATAAAACTGCTCTCTTTGATGCGTTAGGCTTGGCGACTATTGGTTTAGGTGCCAATGCTTTCGTAAGCAATATGCCTAAGAGCGAGTACCCTGTCCTTTTTATCGCTAGTCTTGCCATTGGCACTGTGCTTGGTACTTGGCTGGATTTGAACGGAAAATTTCAAGGCTTGTTGCAAAAGGCAAAGGGTGGTTCCAAATTGGCAGAGGGTCTTTCTACTGCTATCCTACTTTTCTGCATTGGAACCCTGTCAATCCTCGGACCAATCGAGAGCAGGCTGAACGGAAACAACACTTACCTTTTTACTAATGCAACTTTGGATTTTGTTTCTTCCATTATTTTATCATCTGCTTATGGAATTGGCATTGCCATTGCGGCGCTGGTGCTCTTCTGTTGGCAGGGAAGCATTTACGCTTTCGCAGGTTTTATTGCACCTTATATGACGCCCCAGCTTATGGCAGAGATTTCCATTTTGGGTGGCGTGTTCCTGATGAGCTCAGGTTTTGGAATTTTACAGGTGCGTGATTGCAAGACTTTAAATATGTTGCCGGCACTTCTCGTTCCGCCAGTGTTCTTTGCTATTTTGAAATTGATTTTCTAAAACGGAAAGCTTCACTCCAATTTGGAAGAGAGCATTCTGAAATGAAAATTTCTTTTCAATTTAGAAGAAAGTGTTTCAAATTGAGATGCTCTTTTTAATTTTGGGAAAGGGCTTTCTAAATCGTAAGTTTCGTTACAATTTTGATTAGTGTTTTGTCTAAGGATAAAAGTGATTTTGACAATTCTACTGGTCGTGTTATAATAAACAACAAAAATTTTTGGAGGTAGTATGATGAGTCAATCCTATAGCTTATTTTTACCCAGCTACACAATCGGTCCTGATTGCTATAAAGAAATTCCTGCCATTGTAAAACGCTATGGCAAAAAAATCGTTTTAGTTGGCGGTAAGACTGCTCTTTCCGTAGCAACTGAACCTATTAAAGAAGGTATCGCTGGCAGTGATTTGGAAATTATTGGTAGCGAATGGTTTGGCGGCGACGCAACCTACGAAAATGTTGATATGCTGATGGCAAAAGAAAGCGTACAAGAAGCTGATATGATTTTTGGCGTTGGTGGCGGTCGTGCTGCTGACTGCTGCAAAGTGTTGGCAGATAAATTGGGCAAGCCTTTGTTCAACTTCCCCACTTTGGCTTCTAACTGCGCTTCTTCTACTGCACTGTGCGTAATGTATAAACCTGACGGAAGTATGGCAGGCTACTACTATCGTGAACGTTGCTGTGACCATATCTTCATTAACACCAAGATTATCGCAGAATCTCCTGTAGAACTTTTCTGGGCAGGCATTGGCGATGCCATGTCTAAAGAATTTGAAGTTAAGCTGGCAACCCGTGGCGTAGACCTGTTCCACACTCCTTTGCTTGGTCAAGCAGTAGCTTGTGCTTGCGCTAACCCGTTGCTCCAATATGGCAAGCAAGCTTTGGAAGACTGCCGTAATAATAGAGAATCCAATGCGATTACCGAAACTGCTCTGGATATTATCATCTCCACCGGTATTGTTTCTAACTTGGTAATTGGTGGTCCTAAATATTATTACAACGCTTCTTTGGCACATTGCTTCTATAATTCTTACACTAAACTTCCCCAAGCTCACAAGCATTTGCACGGCGAAGTAGTTTCCTTTGGCGTACTGGTGCTCCTCACCTGCGATGAAGATCCTGACCGCGATAAGATTGCTAAATTCCATAAAGAGCTTGGCTTGCCTGTAACCTTGGCAGAAATTGAATGCTCTCCTGAAGATGTGGAAGTAATTCTTGACGATTGCCCGCATCACCTTGACTGGAGCAAAACTCCGTATGAAATGACTCGTGAGAAATTTAAAAAGGCGATCTTTGATATGGACGCTTACGGCAAAACTCTCTAAAACTTTCCATAAGCACCGTTATGCTTTGTCACAACTCGCTTGCTTGCTCGACGTACGCTAAGTACGCCTTCGCTTCACAAGCTTCGCTGTTCCTCGCCTTCCGGCACTTCTGAAAAGTTTTTCCTAACAATCACATATAGTTAATGACATAAGAGTGTACTACAAGTTTGTAGTGCACTCTTTTTTATGTAGTTTGGAGGCTGCGCACGCGAAGCGTAAGCGCCTTTGAGCAACAAGATAGGCAAAAAGATGTAATCTTTTTAACTATTTTGTGGCGAAAAGTCTTTACGGGGGGGGACAACTGTGATATAATTTAACCGTCTAAAGACTAGTGGCTATAACAATTAGCTTCTAAAAAATTTGATTGTCTTTTTACTAAGGATTTGGCAATCATGTTTTCCTCTTAGAAGCAGGGGTGGTTATGAAGCAAAATTTAGACATAGGCTTAAACGGAGTGCCTTGAACCGTTTGAGCCTCCTTGGGTTATATCACATCTAAAGGAACGCTATCGTAAAGACTGGGAATTTTAGAGGAAACATGGAAACTCTTAGAAGGAACTTTCGGAGCGAGGCAATTCCCGAAGATGTTTTATAAAAATAAAACATTTCCGAAGGAGGAAACTATTATGAAAAAATCTTTAGTTCTCGCAATGGCAATGGCATTGGGCGTAACCGCTTCCGCTTATGCTGCTAATCCGTTCTCCGACGTTCCCGCTGGTCACTGGGCATATGACTCCGTAGCTAAATTGGCTGCTGCTGGCGTAGTTGATGGCTATGCTGATGGCGCATTCGACGGCGACAAACTGATGACCCGTTATGAAATGGCACAAATCGTAGCAAAAGCTATGGCTAAAGGCGCTGACTGCGACAAATTGGCTGCTGAATTTGCTGACGAACTGGATACCCTCGGTGTTCGCGTAGCTAAATTGGAAAAAGGCGCTGACGCTGTTAAAATCACCGGTCAAGTACGTATGGACTACAAAGCTCATGATAATAGTGATAAAGACTCTTCTACCCTCCGTACTCGTTTGTGGGTAAATGGTCAAATCAATGATGACTGGTCCGTAACTGGTATGCTCCAAAACACCGAAAACCAGGACGGCATCGATATCCGCACGGGATGCCACCTTGATATCAAAGGGCATGGACCCACTCACAAGCGCGTCAGCAACGCCTTTTGCTTCGTCTTCGGAGAAGCTGCCGGTGATCTGGGCTCTGCCGCCGAGAATGGGTTCATTCAGATACGGAGCGGCATAAAGCTGACCATCCAGCACGATCCCGAGACGCTTGCCCACATTGTCAGTGGTGATTTTGCCGAATTGTTTCCCGCCTTCGCTGTTGAATTCAAGCTGAATTTCCCTCTGACCGAAGTAACTGCCGGCCATGGCCTTTTTGACAACTTCTCCAGTCATTTCC
>CALCUU010000273.1 GCA_937906915.1 uncultured Phascolarctobacterium sp.
GGACTTAGAAATTGCCGACAAAGCAATTGAAGCAGTTGATTTGCCCGTAGAGGTAAGTGATGTGCCTTGTGAAAAATGTGGCAGGCTGATGGTTATTAAGGAAGGTCGTTTTGGCAAGTTCCTAGCTTGCCCCGGTTTCCCCGAATGTCGTAATGCTAAACCCATCTTGAAAAAGATTGGTATTAAATGCCCGGTTTGCGGTGGCGACATCATCGAGCGTAAAACTAAAACCAGAAGAACCTTCTACGGTTGTGAAAATTATTCCAAAGATAAAAGTGGTTGCAGCTTCATCTCTTGGGATAGACCTACCGAAGAAAAATGCTCCCAATGTGGTGGTATGCTGCTGGAGCATTTTGAAAAGACCGGTAGAAAAAAACTTTATTGTGTAAATCAGGAATGCCCCAACAGCAAACCTGTTAGAAAGGTAAGCAAAACTAATGCATAAACCTATACATGTAATCGGTGCCGGACTTGCTGGTAGTGAAGCAACCTGGCAAATAGTTAAATATGGTATCCCCGTAATCCTTCACGAAATGCGTCCTGTAAAAAGCAGTGCTGCCCATAAAACCAATTACTTCGCTGAATTGGTGTGCAGCAACAGCCTGCGCGCAGGTAATATTGAAAACGCAGTAGGCTTGCTCAAGGAAGAGATGCGTCGTCTTGGCTCCCTCATTATGCAGCAGGCAGACGCTCATCAAGTTCCTGCAGGCGGTGCTCTTGCTGTAGACCGCGAAGGCTTTGCGGCAAGCATTACTGAAATCGTAACTAATCACCCGCTGGTAACTGTTGTACACGAAGAAGTAACAGACCTTGCCAGCTTGGAAGGTACTGTTATAGTAGCAAGTGGTCCTTTAACTTCTGACGCACTTTTTGCCAACATTAAGGAGATGCTTCAAGAAGATTATTTCTATTTCTTTGACGCAGCAGCTCCTATCGTAGCAGCAGATTCCTTAAACTACGACAAGGTTTACCGTGCATCCCGTTACGACAAAGGCGATGCTGATTATTTGAACTGCCCCTTTGAAACTAAGGAAGAGTACCTTGCCTTCTGGGAAGCTTTGAAAACAGCAGAGCTTGCTCCCGTAAAAGAATTTGAAAAGGAAGTTTTCTTTGAAGCTTGCATGCCCATTGAAGAAATGGCAAGCAGGGGAGAAGACACCATGCGTTTCGGTCCCTTAAAGCCCGTTGGCTTGGTAGACCCTCGCACTGGTAAAGAGGCTTATGCCGTTGTACAACTGCGTCAAGATAACGCAGCTGCTTCCTTATATAATATTGTAGGCTTCCAAACTCACCTTAAATGGCCGGAACAAAAACGTGTCTTTGGCATGATTCCCGGTTTGGAAAACGCAGAGTTCGTCCGCTACGGTGTAATGCATAAGAACACCTATATGAATTCTCCTCAACTTTTGGATAACAAGTTTAACCTGCGTAGCGACAAGCGCTTCTATTTTGCAGGACAAATGACTGGCGTAGAAGGCTATGTGGAATCTGCGGCAAGCGGTTTGATGGCAGGCTTACACGCTGCTCGTGCTGCCCTTGAACTTGATGCAGTAGAATTCCCCTCTGAAACTGCTCACGGTGCATTGGCAAATTACATCAGCAACCCCGATGTAAAAGAGTTCCAACCCATGAACATTAACTTCGGTTTGATTCCGCCCTTGACCCAACGTATCCGTAAGAAACGCGAAAAGAACGCTATGATTGCTGCTCGTGCGTTGGAACACTTAGCTGAACTCAAGGAGAAGCATAAAATCTAAGCAAGTTCTTTGCAAAAATCTTTAGCGAAAAGCAATTTAAAATTTTTAGATACTATTGACTAGTATAAAAGAGTGCGTTGTAAAACAGGCGCACTCTTTTTGTTTGCAAAAACATTTTTTAAGGAAGAAATATTGTACACTTTACACTTTTGGTTTACAATTACAGTAAAAATTTTCTTGAACGTGTATGATAATTGTGTTAGTATTATGAACGTGAGGAGTTTTGTACACAATGAATAATGCTCAACAAAATTTTGTAAAACGTTTTTTAACATACCTTAGCGTTGAAAAAAGCAGCTCTTTACTTACGGTAAATAACTACGAAAAAGACATTAAGAGCTTCGCAGAATTTCTCATGGAACGCTTTAATGGAGATTTCCACTGGAAGCAGGTTGGACCGCTTGATATTAGAGCATACCTTGCTTTTTTAAATAAGGAAGAGTACGCCCGCCGTACCATCGCCAGAAAAATTTCTGCGTTACGCTCCTTCTATAAATATATGGTTCGTGAGAACATTTTGGAGTACAATCCTTTTGCCAAGGTGCGTACCCCTAAATTGGAAAAGAAGCTTCCGGTTTTCTTAGAAGAGTTTGAAATTAACGAGCTCCTTAATTTGCCAGCTCAGGAAGGCTTGGGATTAAGAGACCAGGCAATTTTAGAGCTTCTTTATGCAACGGGCTGCCGTGTTTCTGAATTGGTTGGTCTTACCACCATGCGTATAGACTTGAGCAACCAGTTCGTCCTGCTTTTAGGAAAGGGCAATAAGGAGCGTATTGTTCCTTTGGGAAGCACCTGCTGTAAAGCTGTTAAGAAGTACTATCCTGTGCGTAGCGAGTTGATGGCAAAATACAACGTGCCTGCCCACGACTACGTGTTTATTAACAATCGTGGTGGCATCTTAACTGATAGAAGTATTAGACGTATTTTAGATAAGTATATAACTCAGCTTGCTGTTACAAAAAAAGTAAGTCCTCATACAATTAGACACACATTTGCGACGCACCTATTAGACCACGGTGCAGATTTAAGAGCTGTCCAAGAATTATTGGGACACGCCAATTTATCTACGACGCAAATTTATACCCATGTTACTACGGAGCGCATTGCTTCTGTTTATCAGAAGAATCACCCCAGAGCATGAATAAAAAGGGGAGAAATGAATGGAACTATTAAAAAAGTCTAGAAAAATTAACGAGCTTTTACAAATGTCAGATAAGGTAGATTTTCTTGTAATCGCCCAGTTGCTAGAACAATTGCTTGAAGCAAAGGTTGCTATCTTAGCAAATACTAATGGACCTATTGATGAAAACGCTACCGTTGTACCCATTTTCGGTAGAGGCGAACGTCTTGGCTCCTTAGTCATTGCCAAAGCAAGCGGCGATGTTACTAATGAAGACTTGCTTCTTGTGGAGCAGGCAGCAGTTGCCATTGGCTTTGAGCTTCTTCGCGAGCGTGAAGCTGTAGCCCAAGAAGAAGCACGCAAAAGATTGATGGTGAAGATTGCTTTCTCCACTTTGTCTTATTCTGAACTGGAAGCTATCGTTAATATTTTAGGCGAGCTTGAAGGTAACGAAGGTCTTTTGGTTGCATCCAAAATTGCAGATAGAGTTGGCATCACTCGCTCTGTAATCGTAAACGCTCTTCGTAAATTTGAAAGCGCAGACTTGATTGAAACAAGGTCCTTGGGTATGAAAGGCACCTTCATCAAAGTTAAAAATGAGTTCCTTTTTGACGAGCTCCATAAAAAATAAAACTAAAGCCAAAGGCACGTACCTTTGGCTTAAATTTTTCCTATAACTGGCAAAAATTACTGAATGTGTTATAATGAACTTAGATTATTAGACAGGGAGTGTGTTACACATGGAAAATGCTGTATTGTATGCTGTAGAAAATAATATTGCTACTATTACCTTGAACCGTCCGTCCAGCCTCAACTCTATGAACGACGCTTTGATTGACGGTATTCACGAAGCACTTGACAAGGTGCAAGCTGACGCAGAAGTAAAATGCGTTGTATTGACCGGTAATGGTAAAGCATTTTGTGCGGGCGGCGACTTGCCCTTCCTTGAAACCATTGACAATGTAGCTGATAAAAAAGCTTTCATCGCTAAAGTAGGTGACGTTGCAAAACGTATCACCACCATTGAAAAACCTTTCATCTGCATGATTAACGGTGTTACTGCAGGTGCAGGCGTTAACCTGATGCTCTCCTGCGATTTGATTTATGCAACTGCTAAAGCAAAATTTGCTCAAAGCTTCGCAAAAGTTGGTCTTATTCCTGACTGCGGCGGCTTGTACTTCCTGCCCAAAGCTTGTGGCGTACATAAAGCTAAAGAATTGATGTTTACTGCTGACTTGATTGACGCAGCAACTGCAGAAAAAATTGGTATGCTCAATCACATATGCGCAGAAGAAGAATTGAAAGACGCTGTTTACGCAATGGCAGCTCGCTTGGCTGCAAGCGCACCGCTTTCCATTGGTCTTATCAAAAAATATTTGAACAACACCGCTTTGACCTTGGACGAAGTGCTTGCTATCGAAGAAACTACTCAACCCTTGCTCATGGGTAGCGAAGACTGCAAAGAAGGCATCACTGCATTCAAAGAAAAACGTAATCCTGTTTTCAGCGGTAAATAAAATTTAATAGTCAAATTGTTTCACGTGAAACATTTATTGCAAATTAAAAGACCAGCTTCCGTTTTTGGAGGCTGGTCTAAATTTTTTACTGAACCTTTTTAACTTGCAGAAATACTTTGTTAATGTAATTGCTTGGGTCGTTATGAAGCAAATGATTTTCAATGGGGAGGACGTAAACGTCGCCTACAGCTTGCAAATCGTTAGCTTTTAAAAATTGCTCAATGTTTTTGGAAACGGTCTGTGCGTTTTCGTAGAAGGTTCCCTTAAAATAAACCTCAACGTACAAACCGACAGGCAGGGTGCGATATTCACAGCCTTCTTCTGATTCTTCAGGTTCCTCATATTTATCAGGAGCGTAGGAGAAAAAGGCGATGGTGTTGCGCAACGGCTTGTGGCTCAAAAAAGCCTCGCGGTCAATTATCCAGCCAACAGTTTTATCAAGGACGTTATTATCCTCAAAGGTTTGCTCTGCGTGACGGGTAAAGAGCATAACTCTATCCTTGCCATTGTAGGCATCAGTGGTAAGGGTTGCGCACAGCTTGCGCTCCTTACGCCAAGTAAGCAAGGGTTGGGTAAAGGGAGTTTGCTTTTCTACACTGATGTTAGCAGAAAAAGCATTGATTATTTTTAAAATCTCTTGGTTTTCCCTAATAATCTCTTCACTTTCCTTACGTTTGCTCTCTAAAATTTCTACGAAGTCTTCTTTGGAGCGATTGTTTAAATATTGCTTGATAAGAGCAATGCTAATGTTCAAGGAACGTAAGCGCAGAATTACTTCCAAATCCATATACTGGTTCATATTGTAATGTCTGTATCCGTTTTCACTTACAAAGGCAGGAGAGAATAAACCCATTCTATCGTAATAGAGGAGGGTCTGTTTAGAAATTCCGAATATATTGGCAAGCTCGCCTGCTGTAAAGTAATGTTGCTTTTCTTCGTTAGTCATCTTTTCCTCACGGTTAAACTATATAGTAGGTATACAGTTTGCTCATAAAAAATTTTTGTGTAGTTCATTATAACACATTATTTCAAGCTCTGTTTTCCGAATTGGAGCAATTTGTTAGAAAAACAAGTCATTTATACAGAATTTTGGCTACTATCTGCGTGAAAATTTCTTCTGGAAATTGAATTGTCTGATAATTAAATATTTCTTTGTAAATTTGAAACTTGATAATTAAAAATCTTTTTTGTGAAGTAGACGACGCCCTTGTTGACTATATAGTAACTATATAGTTTAGAGTTAGGGTAGAGTTAAATGTAATGTTGATTTTTAAGAAAACATTGCATTATTAAGGAGTTGAGCTTTGATGAAAAAGATGAGTAAAGGTATGTTAATGACTGCATTGATTTGTGGTGCTGTATATTTAGGAAATACCCCCGTTTATGCAAGTGAACTGCAAGAGTTCGCTCTTGACGAATACGTTGTAACTGCAGCAAGAACTGAAACTAAATTGGTGGATACTCCTGCTAATATTAGCGTTGTTGATGCACAAACAATCGAAGAACGCCATTACCAAGATG
>CALCUU010000274.1 GCA_937906915.1 uncultured Phascolarctobacterium sp.
ATTTCCTCACGCAATTTTTCTGGTCGCAGCACCTCCACATGATTTGCGTACTGCATCGCCCAGTAACGCATTGCTTTCAAATTAGCAGCAACACTTACATCAACGCTAGACTCTGTTTCGTTGTGGAAGATTACGTCCTTACCGAACCAATCAATTACATCACCAATAAGAAACTTTTCGATACGCATCGCAACTCTTGCATTTTCACCGGAGAACATATAAATATCTCTAAGGTCTTTTTGCTTTTTGGAAGGTTCGTCCAAAATTACAATATCAGAAATTCTATCGACACGATAATGAGAAATATTATCGTACTTATCATAGTTAGCAATTAAATAGTAACGTCCGTTAGTAGCTGCCATTTGATAAGGGTTGATAATGTACCTTCTAGGCTTACCGTTACTACTCATACGTGGATGAAGCTTTTTATCGGTGCCAAAATCGTTGTAGCAGAATTCTACCTTTTTGCCTTTACTAATTGCCTCATCTAAAATTTCAATAACATAAAAAATTTGCTTGTTATTGGGCATCTTCTCCGGCAAATTACGGATATGCTTTACCTTTGCCTTGAAGTATTTGTTGGACAAGCCTTCCAGCTTTTCAATAAGTTCTTTACATTGGCTGTACGGAATATGCTTGGAAAAAAGCAAGCTATCAATCAAAAGACGTAGTTCGGCATCTGTAAAATCCCTAACCAAATACCAATCGCTGTAGAGAGCTTCCTGCTCTCCTTTTTTATTTGTACGGATTGTTTCAGTGTATTCCAGTTCGTAACCAAAATCCAACAAGTTCATCAGATTACGTTTTACAGCCTTGCGGTCTACCTTCATCTCGTATTCGCTATAAAGCAAATCAATAATATCCTTTTGGTTCAGACGATGTTCTTCATCAGAATGTTTCTTTAAAATTTCTAAGATGTTCATAATAAGCATGTTTTTCGGTTGTGCAGTATACATTCATATCACCTCTTGTCCTGATTATAACAAGAGCCTAACGAACAGTTCAATACTTTTATGTACCATTTTTAGTACACAACGATATTTATAATAGAAGCACCAAGTAAAAGCAAAGGAGGTTCCCTTATGGAATACACTTACCTGTACGCTAACAAAAATTTTGAAGAAATTAAGCAAAAGTTATACGCAGAAATCCAATCCGCCCTGCACAAAAAGTATGGCGAAAATCCTAACCCGTTAGTTTTAAAAAGAGTTAAGGAAGAGTGGAAATTTCTTTGCAAATATCATTCTATCGAAGATGGATGGAAAGATTTTCCAGAACAGCAAGCCATTGTAGCATTTGCTTTTATGCACGATTTAGGCAGATGGTTACGCCACAACAACTACCCTTATTGGAATCGTGGAACTGGTGCTTCAAGTTTTATTCTTTATTTACTTGATGTAACCTTCGTTAACCCATTACCTGCTCATTACCATTGTCCCCGTTGCCACCAAATCTATTGGAAGAACGACGAATACAAAGATGGTTTTGACCTACCACCAGCTGCTAAATGTAAGCACGACAACACTCCACTTATCGCTGACGGACACAACATTCCCTGGCAAAGTCTTTTTAAATATCCGACATATGCTTTTCATTTTGACATTGATACAACAGAAAATGCTAAAGAACATACAATGCGCTATTTAAAAGAAAACTGGCTAGGCAAACTTAATAAAAATATACACGCCAATATTCCCTACCCTGACTGTCGTCCAAGCATCTTACACTACGGTAATCTTTCCATCGACTGCCACATTGAAAAAACTTATCCAGAATTTTTCAGCAAGCCTATTGATAGCACTATCCGAAAAATCGCTTTGCGCTCTTGGATAAAACTATTAAATTTAGAAAATTTCCCAGAAACACCGGAACTTCCTGAACCCTGTACCTTTGCAGATTTAGTTTATTGTGATGGTCTTCTACACTCTACTGATACTTGGGACAAAGATGCAGAAACACTGTTATCAAACTTCGGTTACAGACCAAGTGACTTAATCGCCTTCCGTGATGATGTTTTCCACTATTTTATTGCTCACCACATTACTGAACGTAAGGCTTATGTTATGAGTGACCAGGTTCGCAGAGGATTTCTATTCCATAATTTACCCAAACGCCTACACATAGCCAAAGACAAATGGGTACTAAAGCGTATCAAAAGTTTTGAATCCTTATTCCCTAAAGCACACACACTGGAATGGTTCTTCTTTAATCTGAAAACCAAAATCAAGGATGAACAAAACCGCTACGAAAAACCTTACGCACAAAAATATCACAGCGTAGATATTCCAAACGCATTACATGCTTTGCCAATCACTAAAGAAGATTTGCAAAAACTTCCTCAAACGGCAGGAAAAATAGTAGAACTCTTTTATCGCATTTTAGAAAAATACTATCGTAACGTGCATATGTATCTGGAGATGCCTAAAATAATTATTTCCACGGATATGCCTAATGAATATTACGGTAGAACCTCAATTAAAGCTATTGAACATCTTTACTACGATGGTGCTCTCAATAACTTTAATGTGCTAATAGAAGACGTTAGAATACCGGAACTACAAGAAGCTTTTACTATGATAAAAGCACTCATAGAAAAAGTTAAGTCCGGCAACTACAGAACAACGCTGACAAAAGATGTTGAAGAAGTTATAGAAAAATTAGGTGAAGTAAATGACATTGCCATTGCTACCCAAAACCTTGATGTTTCCATAGCGATATCCAATCAGGAGCAAAAGCTTCTTGAAATTGC
>CALCUU010000275.1 GCA_937906915.1 uncultured Phascolarctobacterium sp.
TGGTTTGAGGGCTTTTGGCAAAAAGCGGTCTTGAAACAAAAGGGTAGATGCCAAGCGGTTTTGAACCAGATTTGAACCAGAGAGAATAGTGTTATGCACATGATTTTATCTTGACAAACAGAAATAATTATGATACTCACTCCCCACATTACGGAAGCAGGAAAGTCCCCTGCGATATATTCAACAGAACTTATTTAATAACCAAGAATAACTAAAAATATAAAATTAAACTACAAAAGCGGAAGGCAGCAGCCCTCCGCTTTAACTTTTTCACTTATTCTTTTTTCTACCAGTATCTTGGCCATTGCCAGAAGGCACATAATACTTAACGCCAACCAGCTCATCAGGCAAGTATTGCTGCTGTACCCAACCACCGTAGCTATGAGGGTACTTGTAATTTATACCGTGACCAAGCTCTTTGGCACCGGGGTAATGAGCATCACGTAAATGCTTGGGCACGCTACCGCAGTTTTTCTTACGCACGTCAGCACGAGCGTTGGCAATACCCATATAGGAAGCGTTGCTCTTAGGAGCGTTGGCAATGTAGCACACAGCTTCCGCAAGAGGAATCTGTGCTTCTGGCCAGCCGACGAAATCTGCAGCCTGCGCCGCAGCATTTGCTACAACAAGGGCTTGGGGGTCTGCAAGGCCTACGTCTTCTGCCGCGCAAATAACAATGCGACGAGCAATGAAGCGTAAATCCTCGCCCCCTTCAATCATACGGGCAAGATAATGAAGCGCCGCATCCGCATCGCTACCACGCATACTCTTGATGAAAGCGCTGACGATGTCATAATGCTGGTCACCTTTTTTATCGTAGCGTTGCATGGCTGTACCAATTACGCTACGCAAAACCTCAATGGTAATTTTACGCTCGCCAGTTTCAGGAAGCATGAACTCTGCCTGCTCTAGCATATTCAAAGCGCTACGTGCATCTCCCGCACTAAAATCTGCCAAAATTTTAAGAGCATCTTCTTCAATGGTAAAGCTACCACCAAAGCCACGCTCCTTATCTGCAATGGCACGCAAAATGATTTGCTGCATATGCTGGGGCTTAAGCTTTTCCAAACGAATGACCTTCATTCTAGAAAGCAAGGGAGAATTTATTTCAAAGAAAGGGTTTTCCGTAGTAGCACCAATCAAAATGATGGTTCCGTTCTCCACATATGGAAGCAGTACATCCTGCTGCGCTTTGTTGAAGCGATGAATTTCGTCGATGAAGACAATGGTTCTACCCATACCGCTTCGCTGCAAATCCTGAGCTTTACTAATAAGCTTGCGCAGTTCCGGCACACCAGAAGAAACAGCGTTAATGGAAACAAACTGGTTGCCAGTTACGTTAGCAATGACAGTAGCAAGAGTTGTCTTGCCAGTTCCCGGAGGTCCGTAAAACAAAACGGATTGGAGCATATCACGCTCAATCATGCGACGCAGAGGACTACCTGCCCCCACTGCACGCTCCTGTCCAACGAAGTCGCTTAATTTTTCCGGACGCATTCTATCTGCTAAAGGCTTTTTCTGTTCATATGCAAAACTAAATAAGCTATCCATAATTTATACTCCAATAAGCTTGCGCACAATGTGGGAAGCAATTAAAAGTCCGGCGCTTGCAGGAACAAAGACCATACTTCCGGGCACAGCTTCCTTGCTGGCAAAGATAGGACTTTCTGTAGAAAAAACTACTGCGACACCCTTTTCAATGCCTGCCATACGCAAACGCTTACGCACGCTTTTTGCCAAGGGACAGGTGTGGGTCTTACTAATATCTGCAATTTGCAGATTACTAGGGTCAAGCTTGTTGCCTGTTCCCATAG
>CALCUU010000276.1 GCA_937906915.1 uncultured Phascolarctobacterium sp.
ATAAGTTTGGTCGTTTTCCGGGACTTGTCCGTAGATATTTAATTTTTAAGTTCGTGCGACTTATGCAGCAACAGGGCACGCAATGGGACAAGGAAATTTTTTCAGAGACGCCACTCTCTGAGAACCCTCTAGGCAGTGAGGAAGATGATAATTATTTAAGAGTGTTGAATATCCTTGCCTTGAAGCAGGAATTTAAAAGGCTTACCCCCAAGCAACAGTTCATTTTGCAAAGATACTTTGGTAAAGAGCAAAGCCAGCAGGAGATTGCTGAGTTTTGTAATTGTAGCGTGCGTAATGTAGGCTACCACAAGGATATGGCGGTAAAGCAAATTCGCGATAAGTTTTACCATTAGCCATTAACAGTAAAAGTGTTTCTAGCAGTGCAAAAGCCCCGTCTGTTTAACAGGCGGGGCTTGTTGTTTATAGTTAATATACAGTACTGTCAAAGGGTAATAGGAAAATATGGCAAAGAAATAAAGGAGAGAAGAAAACCAACAAAAGAAGAGAGGAAAAAAGAAATCTCACCCTTATAGTTCACATGACGATGGAAAAAGTGACGTTGTTTTTAAAAATTTTTATGGATTCCAAAATTTTTTTAGAAACAAGGAAAAATTTACGTCACTTTTAGCTTGCTGATGGGAACTATTAGAGTGAGGGGAAAAGAATTTGGTTTGAGTTGTTATTAAAATAAAAAAGACTTGGCTTTGTCGCCAAGTCTTTCGTGTTTTTACTTCTTGTACGCTGCTGCTGCCAGCACGTCCATTTTTGCGTATGCTTTCGGGGTTCTGCCAAGGTCGAACTTAGCAGCAACCTTTTCGCCAGCGGGAACAGTTACTTCAAACAGGCTTCTTGCGTAGATGATTTCGCCAGCTTCATCGTAGTAAACTACTTGGGCAGAGCAGTTCAATTTGTTTTTGGTGCTGTTAGAGATGGCTACTTTTTCCTTAGCATAGTCCATGTTGTAGATTACGCCGGATTTGTTATCTTCGTCAATGCCGGGAACAAGCACGTCAAATTGGGAGCGTTCTTGTTTGATAAGGGAGTATTTAATTTTTTCGGTTTCTTTTTTGGTGGGGTTCATGGGTACATAAACGCTTTGCTTTGCGCCAACTGCAGGAACAGTTACGTTATCAATTGCTTCCAGCCAAAAATCACCTTTGTCGTAGCAATCTGCCTTAAATTTTACTTGCACGGTAGCGTCGCCGTTATTGGTAACAAGCACGCCAAAATTGTCAGAGCTAAGCTTCAAGCCCAAAATTTTAGCAGAGCGTGTCCATTCTACGGGTTTTAAAACGATGTTTTTGTCATCAAGTTTTGCACAACCGCTTACAGCGAAGATGCTCAGTAAAAATACACAGCTTAAAATAATATTGATAATCTTTTTCATGGTTAGTCTCCTTTCGGATTTAGAATTATTCCTATTAAAATTATAACATTTTATTTGGAGGTGTTCAACATTACAGAGTTAGCGATCAATGACGAGATCAGGGAAAAGGAAGTCCGTCTTATCGGTTCCGACGGCACACAGCACGGTATTATGCCTTTAGATCAGGCAATGCGTATGGCTGAA
>CALCUU010000277.1 GCA_937906915.1 uncultured Phascolarctobacterium sp.
CGGTAATTTTAGATTCGTCAAGCTTGCCCTGTCCGTCATAGATTATTCCGTCAACGGGGACAATACTTCCCTCTTTGATAAGAATGTTATCACCGGGCAAGAGGCGTTCTCCGGGCAAAAGATTTTTATCGTCATTAACAAGTAACACGCCCTTGGGTAATCTAAAGCTAGAGCCTTTATGCTTTTCAAAAAGACGCTCTGCTGTGGAAGTAATATGCTTGCCAAGCATGGTAAAGAAAATTGCACCTATGATTGCAGCGCAGTATAAGTCGTATTCACTGGCAAAGCCTTGAAAAACAAAGTTAGCTTGAATTGCGCTGTACACCAGTGCAATAAAGCTGCCAACTGCCAGCAAGGAATCCATATGGGGCACGCCGGAGACAAGTTGTTTAAAGCCATTTGCCAAATGCTTGTGAGCAAAACAAAGTGCGAGAAGCACCAATGCGATTTCAAGACCTGCTGCAATTTTTACAAGGTTCAAATCTAAGGAATACCTTTCAAAAAATATAACGCTTTCAATTACAAAAGCTAGTGCAAAGGATAACCCTGTAACCCAAAGAGACAAGTTAGATTTTTTAGAAGCCTTCCTTATAATAGATGCCTTCTCAGAAACTTCCATGGTAAAGCCATTTTCTTCAACGATGGCTTTGACTTCTTCTATATTTATTTTTTCAAAGGAGCGCAGCAATGCTTCACTGGTTACGAAATCAACGTGCACTGCTTCCATATTGGGAAGCTGCTGTAATTTGTACTCAATGCTGCTGACACAAGCGGCGCTTCTTAAACCTTTTATTTTAATGACAATGGTATCCATAACCATCCTCCTACTTTAATATATAAATCTTAACAATAGGAACAGGCTTTGTCAATTTTAGAAGAAAGTCTCCATAAAAAAATCAAAGGTCGGAATTTTACTTCCGACCTTTATTATTTAGGATTATCTTGCGTTACGACCGTGGGTGTAAACGGGCAAAAGCTTGGGAGACGGAACATCAGAGGTAATTCCTGCTGCTTCCATTTCGTTTGCAAAAGCGTCTACGTGAGCAAGAGAAAGCTTGCCAAGTTCAACGGTCTTAGCTTTTTCTGCAGCCTTAATGCCAGCAATACGACCAAATACGATGATGTCCAGCAAGCTGTTACCCATCAAACGATTGGTGCCGTGAATGCCACCAACAGCTTCGCCTGCTACATACAAGCCACTGATTTTAGTTTCAGCGTTTTCATCAATCAAGATGCCACCGTTTTGATAATGGAGGGTGGGATAAATCAAGATGGGTTCTTTGCGCAGGTCAATGCCAAATTTTTTATACATACGCAGCATACCGGGCAGACGTTTTTGAATGGTGCCTTCACCATGAATGATTTCAATCATAGGAGTATCAAGCCACAGTGCTACACCGTCCAGAGCTTTAACGCCTTTACCACGAGCAGTACATTCACGAATGATGGAAGCCGCAGATACGTCGCGGGTTTCCAACGGGTGCATGAATGC
>CALCUU010000278.1 GCA_937906915.1 uncultured Phascolarctobacterium sp.
TGGGTAATTTACAATGAGGAAAAAAGTTTTAGCTGCCATGAGTGGTGGCGTTGACAGTAGTGCTGCGGCAATCCTCTTGCAAGAGCAAGGCTACGAGGTTGTAGGTGCTACGGTAAAAATGTTTGGTAACAGGGAAGTGGGCATTAAAGAGCCTGACGCTCCTAAGCAGGATATCGTAGATGCGAAGGCTGTGGCAGATAAGCTTGGCATTGACCATCACGTTCTTGATTTTAGTGCTTGCTTCAAAAAATGCGTTATCAACCATTTTGTAAATGAATATAAGAGCGGGCGTACGCCTAATCCCTGTGTGGACTGTAATAAGCATATTAAGTTTGGCGCGTTGTTTGAGGCGGCGCGCGACTTAGGTTGCGAATACATGGCGACGGGGCACTACGCGCGCATTGAGTATAATGCAGAAAAAGACCGTTGGCTTTTGGCTCGTGGTGACGATGCTGCCAAAGACCAAAGCTATATGCTTTTTAATATGACGCAAGACCAGCTGGCACACACCTTGCTTCCCTTGGCAGAACTTACCAAAGCAGAAATTCGTGCTAAGGCAGACGAAGCAGGCTTAGAAGTTGCTCATAAGTCCGATAGTCAGGACATTTGCTTCGTGCCGGACGGGGACTATGCTGCAGTTATCGCTCGTTTGGGAGTAAAGAGCAAGCCCGGAAAGTTCGTGCATCTTGACGGAAAGGTTTTAGGTCAGCATAAGGGACAGCTCCATTACACCATTGGTCAGCGTAAGGGCTTGGGTGTTTCCTACGAGTATCCCTTGTACGTTATCCGCAAGGATATTGCTACCAATACTGTTGTTCTTGGTCCTAATGATGCCCTTTTTAGCAAGGAACTGTGGGCAAGCGACGTGAACTTTATTTCTATTGATAAGCTGACAGAGCCTATGCGTGTAACTGCGAAGGCACGCTACAGAATGAAGGATGTTCCTGCTACTATTGAGCCTTGTGAAGATGGTTTGGTGCACGTAATTTTTGATGAACCTCAACGCGCCATCACTCCGGGACAGGCAGTAGTGTTCTACGATGGTCAATATGTAGTGGGCGGTGGCATTATCGAAAGGTAGATGTAGTCTTGGTTTGCAGGCTTTAAAAATAATTTTCATTATCAGAAAAACAGCTTGCTTATCTTGTCGCCTTGTGATACAATTATTTAGCGTTAATATCGACTATACATACACATTTTAATAGCGAAGAGAGGTGTACAAAAGAATGCAAGAAAAAATTCATCCGAAATACAATGAAGTAAAAGCAACCTGCGCTTGCGGTGCAACCTTCATGACTGGTAGCGTAAAACCGGAATTGCGCGTTGACGTTTGCTCCAAATGCCATCCGTTCTTCACCGGCCACCAACGCCAAGCTGCTGCTCGCGGCCGTATCGAAAAATTCAACAAACGCTACAACACTGGCAAATAATTTACGAACTTATAGCAGAGCTTACGGGCTCTGCTATGTTTGTATCTGGGGCAAAAAGCGTTATAAGCACCGTTATGCTTTGTCGCAATTCATTCGCTTGCTCGACGTACCACTAGTACGCCTTCGCTTCACGAATTTCATTGCTTCGCGCCTTCCGGCACTTCTAATGATTTTCAGAATAACTTTTGAAGG
>CALCUU010000279.1 GCA_937906915.1 uncultured Phascolarctobacterium sp.
TGCATGTGTTAGGCATGCCGCCAGCGTTCGTCCTGAGCCAGGATCAAACTCTCCAATAAAGTTTATTGAAGAACCGATTGGCTCTATCTTATTTAAAGAAATTATTTTGACTTTTAGGTCGTACATTTCATACGAAATGCTTGACCCGCACATTCGCTTTTTTCTAGGTTGTTGTTCAGTTTTCAAGGTTCTGTCGTCGCCGTTCTGTCAGCGACTTTGTATATAATAGCACTCAAAGTCTTGCGTGTCAACACCCTTTTTTAAGTTTTTTTCACATTTTTTCGTGAAACACTAGGCTCAGTTGGCAAAAGAGGCGTGTCCTGCTCTCGCAGAACACGCCCTAAAAAATTTACAAAATCTTATTTTTCGAAGGTGAAGTTATTGAAATGAGGACGTAAATCTTCGCCTTCTTGGGATTCAGCAGTCAAAACAGCTTGAACTAAGATAGCATTTTCCAAGCGTTTCTTTTGCAGCTTGCAACCATATTCATACGGCTTGGTAATATCGCCGTTAATCAAATCAGCATTTGCATGGCAACCACCACTGCAGAAGAAGCGTGCCCAGCATTTGCTGCATTCGGGCTTGGTCATTACGTGGGTATGACGGAATTTTTGCACCAGCTCCGGTTTAACCACGCCAGTTTCCAAAGTACCCAGCATATATTGTTCACGACCTACGAATTGATGGCAAGGATAAATTTCACCGCTAGCAGTCACTGCAAAATATTCATGACCAGCACCGCAGCCTGCCAAGCGTTTAGCTACGCAAGGGCCATTATCCAACGCTACATTAAAGTGGAAGAAGTCGAAGGGGTCGCCTGCTCTACGTCTTTCGAGGTATGCACGTGCCAATTTATCGTATTCTTCAAAGATTACAGGCAAATCTTCTTCAGTAAGCACCCACGGGTCGTCAATACCAACAACGGGTTCTACAGAAATTTCTTTGCCAACCTTGGTCATATCCAGCACATCTTCGCAGAAATGGGTGCTGAAATGGGTATAAGTACCACGCAGATAATAATTTTTACCTTCACGGCTATCAATTACTTTTTTGAAGCCACGTACTGCTGCATCGTAGCTACCTGCTTTATTGGGGAAGGGACGCATTGCATCGTGGGTTTCTTTTTTGCCGTCAAGACTAAGCACCAGCATTACACGGTTATCGTTCAAGAATTTAATGTTCTCGTCGTTAAGCAGGGTACCATTGGTTGTAAGGGGAAGCTTAATATTTTTGCCTGTTTCTTTTTCACGACGGCGTACATATTCTACAATATGAACAACAACGGGCCAGTTCATCAAAGGCTCGCCACCGAACAAGTCCAATTCCAAATTATGACGTTTCTTGCTGCCTTCGATAGCAAATTCTACTGCCTTTTCCGCAGTTTCCTTGCTCATCAATTGACGGCAACCGCCAAAGGAACCGGTATCTGCAAAGCAATAACCACAACGCAAATTGCAGTCATGGGTTACCAAAAGGCACAAGGATTTTACAATGGGTTTTTCCGCAAAGGTAGGCGGCACTTCAAAGCCAGGGCTAAAGAGCAAGCCGTTTTCTTGCAGCTCGTGCATTTCTGCCAAAGCATCACGCAAATCTTCTTCGCTATAACGCTCCTTCAACGCAGCTACTGCTTCTTCGTCGTTAGTACCATCATAATAATCTAATAAATCATAAATAACATCATCGACTAAATGCACAGCACCGCTATTAACGTCAAGCACTGCCATATTGTCGTCTAAACGCATTTTATGTATCAGCATTGGTTTCACCTTTCACATAACATAAATAGTAAAAAGCTCCCCGCCAAAACAGGGAGCTGTATTTTTAAAAATTATTTGCTGTGTTCGCAAACTTGGTTGCCAACGGTGCAAGAGGTTTTGCAAGCGGATTGGCAGGAAGCGGGGCATTCGCCACAGCCGCCAGTGCGTAAAGTTTTGTTCAACATAGCTTTATTAACAGTTTTAATGTGTTTTCTCATCTTAAATCCCTCCAGAATTAAAAATATCACTGTACTTATTTTAACTGCTTTTATCCGTTTATGCAAGAAATTTTTATTTCATCAGCATTTCTCGCAGAATGTTTAAGTCAATACCCTTGGTCTGCAAATACCCCCACAAGTAAGCACGCTCTAAACGATTTTTAAAGCCCTGCAAACCGTTACCGTCATCCACAATGGAAATGCGATACATTTCGTAAGGAGCTTTAGCAAAATTTTGGTGAGTATTCGCTCCAACCTTGCCAGTCAATCCATAAACGAAACCATATTCCTGCATAGCATTGATTACATTGTCATTGTATCCCCCATTAGGATAGGCTTTACCCTGCAGTACATAACCATTAAGCTTTTTCTCCAAAAACTTTTTGGCACTGCCAACTTCCCAAGGCAAATACTTAGGGTCAATCAAAGCAAGGGGCGCATGATTTATGGTATGGCTACCAATTTCCATATCGTTAGCAAGCAAATCCAAAAGCTGGCTTTGATTCATATAAATAGTCTTGCCAATATCACGGTCAACAATGTAGAAGGAAGCCTTAGCATTATATTTTTTCAGCAAAGGCAAAGCATCACTGTGATTATTTCTGTAGCCATCATCAAAGCTCATGGCAACAAATTTTTCCACACTGTACCCTAATTTCAATCGCTCTGCCAACTCAGCAACGGTTATAATCTGATACCCCTCTTGAGTTAGATATTGCAAATGCTCCTCAAATAAAGAGGCAGACAAAATCAAACCGGGTGGCCATTCAATTTCCACAGGTTCGCCTACGGCATGGTAAAGCAAAATAGGTGCACTGCTTTTTTTATAAGCAGCGTATTCTGCTTTAACAGTATCGCCAAAGAATACCCAAAAGCCTCCAAAGACGATTACAAATGCTAATATGATGCTGAAGAAAAATCTAGCAATTTTTTTCAACATTTAGTCCTTCTCCACTTCCATACCTAAACCTATAGCCATCTCTTGTAATTTTTTCAAGCGATGATTGATACCGGATTTACCAATGCCACCGGAATATTCCACCAGCTCATTTAAAGATGCTTCCGGATATTTTAAACGAAGCTTAGCTGTTTCCTGCAAAGCCTCTGGCAATTCGCTTAATCCCATGTGCTCATCAATAAATTTAATGCAGTTAACTTGGCGCACTGCCGCCTTAACCACCTTGCCAAGATTAGCTGTCTCACAATTTACCCTGCGGTTAACATTATTACGCATCTCTTTTAAAACACGTACTCCCTCAAACTCCATCATAGAATTATGAGCACCAATAACTCTGAGGAAATTAGTGATACTTTCCCCGTCTTTAAGGTAAACGATGTAGTCATTCTTACGGTCAGTTAATTTTGCTTTCATAGAAAAGGTATGCATTACCTTAATAATGCTACGTGCAAAATCTTCATTACCCGTTACCATTTCCAGATGATAATCGCTGGACGGACGGCTAATGCTGCCACCACCTAAGAACGCTCCACGCAGGAAAGCACGCTTACAGCATTGCTTGGTAAGCAATGGATTTTTTAAATCGCTTTCCATAGAGAGCAACTGCAGCTCCGTCATAGCAAGGTTAACTTGGGGAGCAGGCAAAACCCGCACTTGGTAGCGATTATTTTTCTTCAAACGACGGGAACGGGTAATAACAACCTCCGTCTGAACCTGATAATTATTTTTCAAAATTTGCAGCACGCGACGCGCCAAAGCAGCATTTTCTGTAGAAAAGTGGATGCCGATATTCATACCACGAATAACTATAGCGCCACTCATACGCAACACGCCTAAAAGCTCTGCCTTATCACAGCACACTTCATTTGTTTCTAAACGTGATAATTCGTTTTTTACATCATTAGAAAAAGACATACGGCTTCCCCCTTTCTAAAATTATTTTTTACTATTTCCACTAACATCTCTATCCATAGTATTTAAACCATGACGCATAAAGATATAATCAAAGAATTGCACTCCACGCCCGAACAAACGCAAACGATAAATAAGCATTATCAATGTACGCGCCAACTTACGCGGGTCGTGACGCACCAAATCATTTTTACTAATCAAACTTGCCGGCACAACGGAGATACCAAGCTTACGAATTTTCTCCACATCGGGAGTAACAGGCATAGCACCCTCTGCATAGTATTGCTTTAATTGTTCTGCAGTAATTTTTTCGTCATTTACAATAACATAATCTAAAAATTGCTTGCCTACGTGGTCAATCAAAGCTTTAACATGCTCTAAGGCACCATAGCCATCGGTCTCACCGGGCTGGGTCATAACATTGCACACATAAACTTTAACAGCCTCAGATTTTAAGATAGCTTCGCGAATTTCCTCAACCAGCAGATTGGGAACAACGCTAGTGTACAAACTACCAGGACCAAAAACCAGCACATCTGATTTTAAAATTGCTTCAACCGCGCCTTTAGCTGCAGGAGCATCTGCAGGGCTCATGTGCATTTTGCGAATGCGTTTACGTGCCTTGGGAATTTGAGACTCACCGGCAATAATAGTACCGTCGCTCATCTCTGCTTGCAATTGGATATCTTCCAAAGTAGAAGGAATAACACGACCACGCACCTTCAAAATTTGACTTGTAGCGTTCAATCCTTCTTCCATGCCGCCTTCTGCTTCTGCCATAGCCGCATATTTAGCAGCATCGGCTTTAGCACGCATTGCTTCTGCTTCCTGTTCAGCAGCATACTTATCAGCAGCAGCTTTCTGTTCCTGTTCGTAACGTTTAGCTTC
>CALCUU010000280.1 GCA_937906915.1 uncultured Phascolarctobacterium sp.
ATAGCGGTGGCAGGGAGCAGGAAGTGCTCTGCCTTGCCATTGCTAAAAGTAACTTTTGCTGTCATGCCAAGCTTTGCTTCCGCAGGCATATCCTTAATGGCAACACGCACACGATAGGTTTTTGTAAGTGCATCTGCCATGGGAGCAATCTCGCTAATGGTTCCTGTTGCCTGTGCATCAGGAAGCGCCCAAAAATTAACAAAAGCCATCTGCCCTAACTTCAGAGCTGATAGCTTACTTTCGGGCACATTTATTTGTACCTCACGTTCGCCATTCTGCACAACGGTCACAAGGGGATTGCCTGCTGCTGTCACTTGTCCGATTTCTCCGATGATATTGGCAACAACACCGTTGGCATCACTGCGCAGTTTGGTATATTCAGTTTTGTTAAGGTCTACGGTGGCTTGCGCCTGTGCTTGGCGTAAGGTAGCATTGGCTGCATCAAGCTGGGTTTGGTATTGGTCGTAAACTGCTTGACTTACGGCGCCACCTTTGTACAGCTTGGTAAAGCGTTCTGCGTTATCTGCTGCCAGCTTTTGATTAGCAACGGCGCTGGCAAGCTGTGCTTGACTAGCTGCTAATGCTTGGTCAATATCCTTGGGGTCAATGGTCATGAGGACTTGTCCTGCGGTAACCTTATCACCGATATTGACGTAACGATTGTTTATCTTACCGGAAACCTGGAAGGCAAGGTTGCTTTCGTAGCGACCACGCACTTCACCGGGATAAACGTCTGTGGTAATGGTGCTCATTTCACCAACGGTAATGGTACGCACCAAGGGAATAACCTTGGCGGGCTGAGGCTTGGTAGCGATAACACTGTAAAGCTGCCAGCCTGCAGCGATTATCAAAGCCGAAGCGGAAAGGGCAACCACCTTTTTTTGAGGAATATTTTCAAAAAAAGCTTTGATGGTCATGATACCCCTCCTAACTCTCTTTATTGTTTACTTAAAGAGGCAAGATATGTATTTAAAACTTGGGTCAGGTATACTCCTTGTTCACCGGGAGCATAGTTGCCAAGTTCTTGTACCTGGTTTTGGGTGAGGAAGAAGAACATTATAGTGCTTTCAATGGTAAATGCTACGTGGGTAGGTTTAATCTCGGTGTGGATTTCCTCGCACTCAATGGCTTCAGTAACAAGCTCTGTCATAAATTGGTGCAGAGCGTATAATTTATTCTTAACGAATTTTTCAAAGATGGGTTGGGGAGCAAGAAGCTCACGGCAAATAAGAGGAATGGTCTCCGGATTAGTCTCTTGAATTTTAGAGAGAGCATCCACATAATGACGCAGCTTGTTCAAGGGGGACATGTCCATTTGACGAATGTCATCAATGAGTTTAAAGAACACAACGGCTTGTGAGTTCAAAACCTCTTGATACAAATTCTTTTTGCCGCCAAAGTAATAAGAAATAAGCGCACTGTTACAGCCACTTGCCGCTGCAATTTGTTTAATGGAAACTGCATTAAAATTATTCATGGCAAAAAGTCCAGTTGCCGCTTGTAAAATCTTTTCTGCACTGGTAGCAATATTTTCGGAACCAATCATCATAAAATAATACCTCGCTTGAGCATAAGTTACTTCATTTAAATATACATACCTAATTATATACTATAATGTACCCATATAGCAAATATGATGTAGCAATAGTGTGTGATTTTGGAGGAATGTACAGAAAAACATAAGGAAATTTGTTATAATAGAGGCAAGAAATTTAAGTGAGGTCTAAAAATGGACATACAAATGATTTTGCTAATTGCCTTGGGCGCAATTTTACTGGTGCTTTTGGCATTGCTGGTAATAGTAATAAAACGTGGACGCGATAGGGAAGCAGATAAGCTTGAACAGCGTTTAGAATATTTGGAGCGCAATCTAAATGAAGCCTTGCGAGATTTGCGAGGCGAGCAAAATAATTTGGCAAGGGCTGCCAGAATGGAAAGCCAAGCTAATAATGACAGGCTTAGCGAGCAGATTGATAAGCGGGTGGCACGTCTTGCTGATTTGACGGACAAGAACCTTGAACGTATTCGCACCACCGTTGATGACAAGCTCAATGAAAATTTAGAGCAACGCTTTACAATCGTAAGCAAGCGTTTGGAAGAGCTGCACCGTAACCTTGGTGAGATGCAAAATCTTGCCGGTGGTGTGGACGAGCTGAAACGCATCCTTACCAACGTTAAGACCCGTGGCATTTGGGGAGAGATGCAGCTTGCTAAATTGCTTTATGACGTTCTGCCTAAAACAAGAGTGGCAGAAAACGTAGAGGTCATTCCTCATAGCGGAGCTCGTGTGGAATTTGCCCTGCGCTTGCCGGGTAGCGACGCCCTGCACGAAATACTTTTGCCTATTGACGCCAAGTTTCCTCAAGAGGGTTACCTACGCTTGCAACAGGCAAGGGAGGAAGGGCGTAGTGCTGACGCAGAAGACGCACTTAAAAAGTTGGAGCGTCGTCTGAAAAACGAAGCCAAGGAAATAAGCGAGAAGTATATTTGCCCGCCACATTCTACGGATTTTGGGGTAATGTATTTGCCAAGCGAAGGCTTGTACCTAGAAGCGCTGAACATAGCTGGTTTGGTAGAAGAGCTTCAGAAAACATACCGTGTGTGCGTGGCAGGGCCTTCTACTTTGGCGGCGCTGGTCAACAGCTTGCAGATGGGCTTTAGAACCTTGGCTGTACAGCAGCGCACTGACGAGGTGTGGCGTCTCTTGGCGGCGGTGAAGCAGGATATGGAAAGCTTGGCAGCTGCCCTCGACAAAACTGGCAAAAAATTAGAGGAAGCATCTGCCAATGTAAATATTGCCGGTAAAAAAGTTCAGACCATTTCCAAGCGTCTGCAAGATGTGGAAGGGGAGGATATATAATGGAAGATAACAATGATTATTTCAACAATAACGAGCCTCCTCGCCAGAAGCCTCATATCATTGTACGCATCGTCATAACCATTTACGCCTTCCTGTGGTTTAATATGATTATCACCACCGGTTTGAACAGTCTTTACCTTGGACATATTGATATTGAAACGGGAAGCATTGCCTTGGCTTTGACCATTGCATATCCATTTATCTTAAAATATTTCTGAGGCGTAACATTTTTCACAAAATATCTGATAATTTGGTTTAAATAAT
>CALCUU010000281.1 GCA_937906915.1 uncultured Phascolarctobacterium sp.
AACGCGGATAAAGCGACGTTCATTGCGATTGCCCACAAAGCGTTTTTCCCAATGGTGGAAGGTAACCAAGGTAACCATAGTCAAAATAGTAGCAGCAGTACTCAAAAGATACATACCGCTACCAACTGCCAAGCCAATTGCAGATACAATCCACAAGCTGGCAGCAGTGGTTAAGCCTTTAATGGTTAAGCCTTCGTGCAGGATTGTGCCTGCACCCAAGAAACCGATACCACTTACAACCTGCGCTGCAATACGGGCAGTATCACGACGGGTACCAATATCATTTTCAGCTATTGTTGTTACAGGTGCAATATCATCAAAGCCGTAAATGGAAACCAGCATAAACAGCGCAGAGCCTACGCACACCAAGATATGTGTTCTAAAGCCAGCAGGTCTGTCGCCACTGCCACGTTCCATACCAACGATACCGCCCAAGATTGCCGCAACAATCAAGCGCAGTACCATTGTCAGCTCTAATTGAGACACCCATGGGTATGCCCAAGAAATATCAAACATTTATAAAACCCCTATTTCTCAAGTTTTATATAAGAGCTTGGAAATTTTTCTTATAATTTTGCCAGCATTTCTTTGATGCTTGCTACATAGTCGCCTTCAACGGGAAGCATGGTAACTTCGCCGGTTCTGCGTGCTTTAACTTCAATGTTGCCTTCTGCCAAGGTTTTGGGGCCAACAACAACACGCAAGGGGTAACCGATGAGGTCAGCATCTTTGAATTTAACACCGGGGCGTTCGTTGCGGTCGTCAATAACTGCTTCAACGCCAGCTTTTTTCAAAGTTTCGTAGATTTCTTCTGCTTTCGCAGTGGAAGCTTCGTCTTTAGTATTAACAGGAACAACCAGCACTTCGTAAGGAGCGATGGCAACAGGCCAAATCATGCCGTCCTTGTCATTGTTTTGTTCAATGCAAGCAGCCATGGTACGGCTTACGCCGATGCCGTAGCAACCCATAACCATGGGGTTTTCCTTGCCGTTTTCGTCCAAGAAGGTGCAGTTCATAGCAGCGCTGTATTTGGTGAAGAGCTTGAATACTTGACCAACTTCGATACCACGAGCTTTTGCAACCTTACCATCGCAGTGGGGTCAGGGGTCGCCTTCTTGAATAAGGCGGATATCAGCAACATAGGTCGGAGTGAAGTCGCGACCGGGGTTTACGTTCACAAGATGGTAGCCTTCTTTATTAGCGCCACAGCAGAAGTTGTGCATTTGCATTACGCTGTGGTCAACAACTACCATAACTTTTTCAGGGTCAATGCCTACAGGGCCCATGTAGCCACCGCAGGTACCTGCTTCTACCAGCATGCTTTCGTCAGCCATTTCTACTTCCAGCACGCCACAGGTGTTGATTACTTTTACTTCGTTTACTTCGTGGTCACCACGAACGAAGCAAAGAATCAAGCCTTTTTCAGATTTATAAGCTACAGCTTTTGCAGATTTTTCTACAGGCAAATTGAGGAATGCGCATACGTCAGCAATGGTTTTGCAGTTAGGAGTTTCTACTTCTGCTTTTTCCAGCATAGCTTCGTCAGCAGCTTCGATAACGTGCATTTCTGCTTTTTCTACGTTTGCAGCGTAGTCACATTGGGTGCAGTAAACGATTTCAGCTTCACCGCTTTCAGCGATTACCATAAATTCATGGCTACCGCTACCGCCGATAGCACCGCTATCTGCTTCAACAGGACGGAAGGTTAAACCGCAACGGTTGAATACGTTGGTGTAAGCATCATACATAGCTTTGTAGGATACGTCCAAACCAGCTTCGTCACGGTCAAAGGAGTAAGCGTCTTTCATGATGAAGTCACGGCTACGCATCAAACCGAAGCGAGGACGACGTTCATCACGGAATTTATCTTGAATTTGGTAAACGTTCATGGGAAGTTGACGGTAGGAACGCACGTCACCTTTAATCAAGGTGGTTACCATTTCTTCGTGGGTAGGGCCAAGGCAGTATTCACGGTTATGACGGTCTTTCAGACGAATCATTTCTGCACCGTAAGCGCCCCAACGACCACTTTCTTGCCAAATTTCAGCAGGTTGCATGATGGGCATCATAATTTCTTGTGCACCAGCAGCATCCATTTCTTCACGAACGATGTTTTCAATTTTTTTCAATACGCGCCAAGCCAAGGGCAGGTAGCTGTACATACCGTTGGTAGATTTACGCATGAAACCAGCGCGCAATAATAATTGGTGGCTAACTACTTCTGCTTCAGCAGGAACCTCACGCAGGGTGGGTGCAAACATTTTAGAAACTCTCATTTATGTGATACCTTCCTCTCAAGTAAAATTTTATCAATTTCAGCAAACAACTCATCAATAATATCAGCTTCTGCTACTTTTTTCAAGACTTCCCCTTTACGGAAAATCAAGCCTTCGTTTATACCGCCGGCAATGCCAACGTCAGCTTCTCTTGCTTCACCGGGACCATTTACCACGCAGCCCATAACAGCTACGGTAATTGGCTCTGTAATTTCTGCCAGGCGACGCTCAACTTCAAGGGCAAGCTTTTCCAAATTGATTTGGGTACGACCGCAGGTAGGACAGGAAATTAAGGTAGGACCATACTCACGCAAGCCCAAAGATTTCAAAATTTCAAAGCCAACCTTTACCTCACGCACCGGGTCACCTGTCAAGGATACGCGAATGGTATCGCCAATACCTTCTGCCAGCAAAGTGCCAATGCCAACTGCGGATTTAATGATGCCACTGTTCACAGTACCAGCTTCCGTAATACCTACGTGCAAGGGGTAATCGCACTGACTCGCCATTAAGCGGTATGCCGCCAAGGTCAAGGGTACGTCGTGTGCCTTTAAGGAAATCTTAATATTTTTGTAGTCCATCTCTTCCAAGATGCGGATGTGGCGCCAAGCAGCTTCCACCAACGCTTCCGGAGTAGGATGACCATATTTTTCCAGCAAGTCCTTGGGTAAGGAGCCTGCATTAACACCAATACGAATGGGAATGTTACGTTTTTTAGCAGCTTCTACTACGGCAGCCACCCTATCGTTACCGCCAATGTTGCCCGGGTTCAGGCGTAAGCCGTCAACTCCGGCTTCGATGGCAGCAAGGGCAAGCTTGTAATCGAAGTGGATA
>CALCUU010000282.1 GCA_937906915.1 uncultured Phascolarctobacterium sp.
TACCGTTGGTACTATTGCAGCGAGCGCAGCAGAACACAATATTACTAAAACTGCGTTAATTACTGTGGGTAATTTCCTTGGCTATGAGTATGAACGTAGCGAATTGTACAATCCTACTTATACTCATATGTTCCGTCAAGCAGACCCTAGCAAACTGGATTTGAAACCTGAGGTTAAATAAAATGCGTGCTGCAGTTTATTCCTTTTCCCTGCGTGGGGCACAGCTAAGTAAAAAGGTAGGAGCGTTTTTGGAAAGTCTTGGCTACGAAGTTCGTGTGGAAGCTTTGGCAAAATACGCAGAAGAAGCTAATCTTCCTGCCATGGCTGGTAACCACTATCAAGTTACGGAGAAAGCTTTCAAAGATTGCCAAGCAGTTGTGTATGTTGGCTCCGTAGGTATTGCAGTGCGCTCCATTGCTCCTTACATAAAAAGTAAGCTAGTTGATCCTGCTGTAATTTCCATAGATGAGTGTGGAAATTTTGTAGTTCCTTTAATTTCGGGGCATATTGGTGGAGCCAATGAGTTAGCGAGAGTAATTGCTGCACACATTGGCGGTCAAGCCTGCGTAACTACTGCGACAGATGTCAACGGACTTTTTGCTGTGGACGAGTGGGCTGCCCGAAACAGAATGGTAATCTGCTCCTTGAATGCGGCGAAGGATTTTGCAGGCGCTCTTGTTCATAACGATATTGTTGGTGTGTACAGCGACTTCCCGGTTTTGGAACCCTTACCCCGCAATATGGAGCTTACTTCTGAATTTGGTAAGTACCCTGTGGGAATGGCAGTAACCTTGGATAAAAGCGCAAAGCCTTTTGAAACTACGGTTCTGCTTTTGCCGAAGATTGTTCATCTTGGCATTGGCTGTCGTAAAAATACACCTTTGGAAAATATCGAAGCCTTGGTGCTTGCGGAACTGGAACGTCTCAAAATTGACAAGCGTTCTATCGTTAGCATTGCTTCTGTCGATTTGAAAAAGGACGAGGCTGGTTTGCTAGCCTTTGCTGAAAAGTATAAATGGCTTACTAAATTTTACAGTGCAGAAGAATTAAGCAAGGTTGAAGGTGATTTTACACCTTCTGATTTTGTGGCGAATGTTGTGGGCGTAAGCAATGTGTGTGAGCGCAGTGCAGTATTGGCGAGCGGTGGCGGTAAGCTGTTGTTACGCAAAACTTCCCTCAACGGGGTGACCCTTGCCATTGCTATTGAAGATATTACTTTAGACTTAAATAAAACCGGATTAAAAACTGAGTAAGGATGGTGCCTTAATATGGCTAAAATTTTTGTTGTGGGTCTTGGACCCGGCGGCGTGGAGCAAATGACTAAACGCGCCATTGATGCGTTAAACTCCTGTGATGTAATTGCAGGCTACCACGTATATGTAAATTTAATTAAAGAAGATTTTGCTGATAAAAAATTTCTTTCTACGGGTATGCGTAAGGAAGTTGACCGTTGCAAGCTGACTTTGGAAGAAGCATTGAAAGGTCAAACCGTAGCTATGATTTCCAGTGGTGATGCAGGCGTTTATGGTATGGCAGGCATTATGTACCAAGTTGCCGCTGACCATCCGGAAGTAGAAATTGAAGTTGTTCCCGGAATTACAGCTGCCTGCTCCGGTGCAGCAGTTCTTGGTGCTCCGCTTATCAGTGACTTCTGCCTAATTTCCCTCAGCGATTTGCTTACTCCCTGGGAAAAAATCGAAAAACGTTTGGACTGCGCTTCTCAAGCAGATTTTTGCATTTGCCTTTATAATCCGTCCAGCATTAAACGCCACGATTATTTACAGCGTGCTTGCGACATTATGCTTAAAAACCAACGAGGTGATGTGCCTGCCGGTATTGTGCGTAACATTGGTCGCGAAGGTGAAGCTTACGAAATTACCACTCTCCAAGAGTTGCGTGATATGAAAGTTGATATGTTCTCTACCGTAATTATCGGTAACAGTCAAACTCAAGTAATCAATGGTAAGCTGGTAACTCCTCGTGGTTACAGATTGGCATGAAGCCTGTAATTTGGCTGATAGGTGGTACCAGCGAAGGACGTGCCTTGATTAAGGCGTTGGCAAATTTTAATGTAGAACTTTTTGTTTCTGTAGCTACGGATTACGGAGCAAAGCTTATCGAAAGGCAAGATAACCTTACGATTTTGGCAGAGCGTATGGATTTGGAAAAGATGCGAGCATTTTTACAGGAACATAAACCTGCCTGCGTTATTGATGCTACCCATCCTTATGCAACTATCGTTACTGCAACGGTGCAGAAGGCTTGTGCTTTGGAAAAGACAAAATACCTTCGTTTGTTAAGACCTGTGGGTGAAGCAGGGGACTACATAATCGCCAAAGATTTTTCCGAAGCGGTGGAACTGCTTAATAATTTGGAAGGCAATATTTTTTTGACGACGGGTAGTAAAAATTTAAAAGACTTTACCGCCGTAGAAAATTACAAGGAGCGTATCGCTCTTAGAGTTCTGCCTATGGAAAGCTCTCTGCAAAGTGCTTTGGAGCTTGGCTACAAGCCTGCCAACATTGTGTGTATGCAAGGTCCTTTTTCTAAAGAACTGAATGTTGCCACACTGAAAAAATTTAACAGTAAATTTATGGTGACCAAGGATTCCGGCGAAGTGGGTGGCTTTTTAGAAAAAGTTACTGCTGCCCAAGAGGCTGGGGCAAAATTGATTGTCATTGGTCGTACGACGGAAGAACAGGGCGAAAGCTACGAAGAAATTTTAAAATATCTGCGTGATAATTTTGCAGATTAAATATAAGACATATATAAATGAAGAAAAGTGTATGAAGAATAAAGGAGCAAGGCTATGCTGCAAGTAAACATTGTGGGCATCGGTCCGGGAAATCCGGAATTGTTGACTGCTGCTGCCCGTCAAGCAATAGAAAAAAGTAATATTTTGATTGGCGATAAGCGAATGTTGGCGGCTTTTGCTGATGAAAATAAAATCATCCATCCAACTATTAAGGTTGCAGAAATTGTAGAGGCAATCCAAAAAGCAGATGCTATGGACGAGGTTGCCGTACTTGTTTCCGGTGATGTAGGCTTTTTCAGCTTGGCAAAAACCATTAGCGGAAAGCTTCCCCAATGTAACTGCACTCGTTACTGTGGCATCAGTAGCTTGGTATATTTTGCTTCTAAGCTGGAAATGTCGTGGGACGATGCGAAGATTGTGAGCATGCACGGACGTGAGCAAAAGCTTGTATCAGCAGTTGCTCAGAATGAAAAGGTTTTTTCCTTGACGGGAGGGGATAATTCTCCCCAAGTGCTGTGCCAAAAATTGTGTGACCACGGTTTAGGCGACGTAAAGGTTTACGTGGGAGAGAATCTTTCTTATAAGGAAGAAAAAATTACCTGCGCTACTGCGGAAGAAATTAGCAAGCTGGAATTTCCTTCCCTTTCCGTAATGATGATTATCAACGAAAAGGCAAATGCTTTTGAATATGCGGTGCACGGTTTAGCAGACGAGCTTTTTATGCGTAGCAAGGTTCCTATGACTAAGCAGGAAGTGCGTAGCGTCTCCATATCTAAATTGCAACCCAAGACAACGGATTTAATTTACGACATTGGTGCGGGAACAGGCTCCTGCTCCATCGAACTTGCCTTGTTAGCCAGAAAGGGTAAGGTGTACGCTTTCGAGCGTAATCCTGTTGCCGTAGAGCTGCTTGGTAAAAATAAAGAGCTGTTTGCTGTAACCAATTTGGAAGTAATTGCAGGAGAAGCTTTAGAAAATATTAAGAAGATGCCTGCGCCCGATTGTGTTTTCGTGGGTGGCAGTGGCGGTGACCTGTGTGAAATGCTGGATATTATTTACAGCAAGAACAGTGCTTGTCGTGTAGTGATGAATGCTATTACCATTGAAACTTTGGCGGAGGTTACTGCCTACTACAACGCTCGCAAAGATTACGAATTAGAAGTAGTAAATGTATTTGCGGCACGTAGTAAGAAATTAGGAAACTACAATCTTATGATGGCGCAAAATCCTGTGTATGTAATGACCGCTTTAAAAAAGGAAGATTAACATGGCTGAAATGAAGATGCCTCGCTTTATGATTAGCGCAACTGGAAGTGGTTGCGGTAAAACAACAATTACCTGCGGAATTTTAAAAGCCTTGATGAACAGAGGCTTGAAGGTTGCTGCCTTTAAATCCGGACCTGATTATATTGACCCAATGTTTCACTCTAAGGTTATAGGGGCAAAGTCCCGTAATCTTGACGTGTTTATGCTTGGTAAGGAAACAGTAAAATATTTGGCGACGAAGAACGCTTGTGATGTAGATGTTTCCGTTTTTGAAGGAGCTATGGGTTTTTATGACGGTATGGGTAAAACAGCAGAGGCAAGCGCTTATGATTTGGCTTGTACCTGTGACGTTCCTGTTATCTTGATTGTCAATGGTAAGGGAGCTGCCTTATCAATCGCAGCACAGATAAAAGGCTTTAAAGAATTTCGTCAGGATAGTCATATAGTGGGTGCCATCTTAAATAATGTTAATCCTATGAGCTACGCTTATTATAAGGACGTAGTTGAAAAAGAAAGTGGCGTTAAACTTTTAGGCTACTTCCCCGTACTGCAAGGTTGCAATTTTGAAAGCCGTCACCTTGGTTTGATAACTGCTGAAGAAATTGGTGACCTGCAAACCATTGTGGATAAACTTGCTCTGCAAGCAGAAAAGTCTCTTGATTTAGATGGACTTTTAGAAATTGGGACGAAGGCTTCTGATTTAGAGTACATTCCTCAAAAAATAGAACCTCTTGGCAAAGTAAAACTTGCCATTGGGCAGGATAAAGCTTTTTGCTTCTACTATCAAGATGCTTTGGACCTGCTTACGGAATTGGGAGCGGAGCTTGTACCCTTTAGTCCTCTTGTTGATAAGCACTTACCTCAATGTGACGGACTTGTTCTTGGTGGCGGTTATCCTGAGTTGTACGCCAAGGAACTTGCTGAAAACGTAACACTGCTTTCTGAAATTAAAGGTTCTTTGCAAAATGGCTTGCCCTGTTTTGCTGAATGTGGTGGCTTTATGTATTTACTGGAGCGTTATGTTGAGGAAGGTACTGTTTATAAATGGGTAGGAGCAGTTCAAGGTGAAACTGCTATGACCCAAAAGCTTACTCGCTTTGGCTACGTGAAGCTTACGGCGCAGGAGAACAATGTTCTGTGCAAAGCAGGGGAGCAGATTAACGGACACGAGTTCCATTATTCGGATAGTAGTAATAATGGTACAGGCTTTTTGGCGCAGAAGGCTTCCGGTAAGGGTGAGTGGAGTTGCGCCAATGTGAGCGACACATTGTACGCAGGCTATCCCCATATTCATTTGTGGGGCAATGTAGATTTTGCCCGTAATTTTATTAAGGCTTGCGTGGCTTACGCTGCTAAAAAATAGATTTGTTTTAGGTGATACTTATGATGACCTTGATTGCCATTGTGGCAGGCTTCATTTTAGATTTAATATTTGGTGACCCTCATAGCTTGCCCCATCCCATTTGCCTTATTGGTAATTTGATTAGCTTTTTGGAACGCAACCTGCGGAAAATTTTTGGCTTTAGTAATAATGGCTTGCTTTTTGGCGGTGGAGTACTGGTGCTTATAGTAATCAGTACTTGCTTTGCGCTTCCTTATGCCCTGCTCTATTTGGCAGGAATGGTTAATCCGTGGCTTGCTTTTGCTTTGGAAACTTTGATGTTCTACCAAATTTTCGCCACCAAATGCTTACGGGACGAAAGCATGAAGGTGTATTACGCTTTGCAAAAGGGAGATTTAGATGAAGCTCGTTTGATGCTGTCTTGGATTGTTGGTCGTGATACCAAGAACCTTACGGAAGCAGAGGTTACTAAGGGCGCGGTGGAAACCATTGCGGAAAATACTGCTGATGGAATTATTGCTCCCATGTTTTATATGTTCCTTGGTGGTGCGCCGTTGGCATTTTTGTATAAGGGTATCAACACCATGGATTCCATGGTTGGGTATAAGAACGAGAAGTATCTATATTTTGGACGTTGCGCTGCCAAATTAGATGACGTGGCAAATTTTATCCCTGCCCGCATTACAGGATTGTTAATGATTGGGGCAGCCTACTTCTTAAATTTAGATGTTCAAGGTGCGTGGAAAACTTTTTGGCGAGATAGGTATAACCATTTAAGTCCCAATTCTGCCATGACGGAATCAGTTGCTGCCGGTGCATTGAACATTCAGCTTGGCGGTGGACATTTCTATTTTGGCAAGTGGGTTCATAAGGATACCATTGGTGATGATATTCGACCAGTGAAAGCAGAGGATATTGTTGCTACTAACAATCTGCTGTATATGACAGCGGTACTTAGTTTAATTTTGTTTACGTTGATTTATTTATTAAGGATTTTTCCAATCACTTGATGAAAGGTGATAGATATGTATAAGTATGAGCATGGTGGAGATGTTTATAGCAGTAAAACTACAGCCGCTGGAAAGCCGTATATAGATTTTTCTGCTAACATCAATCCTTTGGGATTACCTCTTGGTGTAAAAGAAGCAGTGAAGTCTGCACTAAAAAATTGTGTAAATTATCCTGATCCCTTTTGCCGAGAGCTGCGTGCTGCTACGGCAAATTATTTACGGGTTGCAGAAGAAAATATTTTCTTTGGTAATGGTGCGGCAGATGTGCTTTTTCGTTTGGCGTTGGCGTTGAAGCCCAAGAAAGCTTTGCTTTTGGCACCTACATTTGCCGATTACGAAAAGGCTTTACGTTCTGTGGACTGCAAAATAAATTACTATGACCTGCACCCGCAAAGAGATTTTAAGATTGGGAAGAGCATTTTGCGTGCCATCACTTCCACTACGGATATGGTTGTTATTTGCAATCCTAATAATCCAACAGGACAGCTTACAGATAGAGAGCTTCTGTTAAAAATTCTTAATAAATGTGTCGAAGTAAATGCAAGGCTTTTGATTGACGAATGCTTTATGGACTTTGTAGATGATGATAAGGCTTTCAGTATGCGTGATTTGCTGGAACAATATCCAAATCTTATTATTCTCAAGGCATTTACTAAAACTTTTGCCATGCCTGGTATTCGCTTAGGCTATTGTCTAAGCGGTGACCAAAAGCTTCACGAAAAATTACATCAGTGCGGTCAAGACTGGAGCGTTTCCTGTTTGGCACAGGAGGCTGGCAAGGCAGCGTTGCAGGAGCAGTATTATTTGCGTGCATCTTTTATGCTCGTTAAGGAAGAAAGACAATATCTGAGCAATCAACTGCGTGGTTTAGGTGCAGAGGTTTATGGGTCAGAAGCGAATTATATTTTCTTCAAGATGGAGCGAGTAAAAAATTTAGATGTTTTATTACGGGAGCAGGGATATTTGATTCGTTCCTGTGCCAATTATCATAATTTGAATGAAGACTATTATCGCATTGCGGTTAAGACAAGGGTTTTAAACCGCGGTTTGATTAAAGCAATTAAGGAAGTAAAGAAAAATGCGCTCTTTGCTGGTAATTATTGATGGTTTGGGAGACGATTCCTTTGCGGCGTGGCAGGGGAGAACGCCTTTTGAGAAAGCCAGACATAAAAATATGGACGCGCTTATTGCCAAAGGCTGCTTGCAGGAAATAAGCATTTGCGAAAATGACATAGTACCTGAAAGCTGTAGCTGTATTTTGCGGTTGTTAGGAGTTGCGAAGGAAGATATGCCTCAGAACAGAGCTTACCTTGAACTTCTTGCTAACGGACGTGACGTTTCGGAATATGAAATGGTTTTGCGCTGTAATCTTGTTGCTGTGGACGAAGCTGGATATTTGGCAGGGTTTAACGGAATGGGTTTAACCGTAGTGCAAATGGAAGAAGCGTCTAAAATTTGCAATGACATTTTGAAGGAGATAGAGTTCATTCATCTGTCGGAGTACCGCAACCTGCTGATTATGAGCAAGGAAGCCAAGGTACTGAACTGCAAAATAAAACCCCCACACGAAAGTGTAGGGGAGCATTTGGAAGAACTGTTAGCAGATTTAAAGAACAGTTCACTGGCTGTAAAGTATTTTTTGCAAAAAGCAGAGGAGCGTCTGAAAAAATTTGCTCACGACGGATTGCACTATGCCCTTTATCCGTGGGGTGTTTCTCAAAGACAAACGTTGCCCAGCTTTTACAACCTACATAAACTTAGGGGGGCTGTTGTCTGTAAGGCAGAGATTGCCCGTGGTATAGGCAAAGCCTTGGGAATGGAAGTACGTGTTCCCCACGGGGCAACAGGTGATGTGGATACAGACCTTCGCTCTAAGGCTAAAGCAACTGTGGAATTATTACAGCAGTACGATTTTGTAGTAACCCATTTCAACGGTACGGACGAGGCAGCTCACCGCTATGATGCTTTAGAAAAGGTTGCTTTCATCGAGCGTATTGATAAGGAATTTTTAGGTACTGTACTGGATGCGGTGCAGGAGCCTTTGAAAATAGTAATTTGTGGCGACCACGTAACTAGCTCTGTGACAGGTAAGCACGATAGGGGAGCTGGTCCCGTGATTAGCGCTTTTTCTGACGGACGAAGCAGGGTTAAATTAGAAAATTATCGAGATATTATAAAATTTTTAATGAAAGAGTGTGATTAGTATGGCAAAGGTTATTATGGTGCAGGGGACAATGTCCAATGCAGGTAAAAGCTTAGTAACAGCAGGCTTGTGCCGTGTGTTTAACCAAGACGGCAAAAAGGTTGCACCCTTTAAATCTCAAAATATGGCTCTTAATTCCTTTATTACCAAAGAGGGAGCAGAAATGGGACGCGCTCAAGTAGTGCAGGCAGAAGCTGCAGGTATTGAACCTAGCGTGCTGATGAACCCCATTCTTTTGAAACCCACAAGCGACAGTGGTTCACAAGTTATCGTCAACGGTGAACCCATTGGTACTATGAGCGCAGGGGAATATTTCAAAATGAAGCACACCCTGCGTCCGAAAATTATGGAAGCCTACAACAAGCTGGACGAAAATTTTGATGTGATTGTCATTGAAGGTGCAGGCAGTCCTGCGGAAATAAACATTAAAAAAGACGACTTCGTAAATATGGGCATGGCAAAGATGGCAAAAGCTCCTGTGCTTTTAGTAGCAGATATTGATCGTGGCGGTGTCTTTGCTTCCATTTACGGAACCTTAATGCTTTTGGAAGAAGATGAACGGGAATTAGTAAAAGGTGTAATCATCAACAAGTTCCGTGGTGATGTAGAAATATTGCGTCCCGGTTTGAAGATGATTGAGGATAAAACAGGTGTCCCCATTGTAGGCGTGTTGCCAATGCTTCACGTTGATATTGAAGATGAGGACAGTCTTTCTGAACGCATCAGTGGGCACAGCGAAGTGAAGCTTATTGATATTGCCGTAATTCGCTTGCCCAGAATGTCCAACTACACTGATTTTAATGTTTTTGAACTTATCCCCGGTGTGTCCTTGCGTTATGTATCTAGCGTGCGAGAATTGGGAAACCCGGATATGATTATTATCCCCGGAACTAAGAACACCATTGGGGATTTGAAATGGTTACGTCAAAGTGGATTAGAAGCTTCTATTTTAAAGAAAGCTAATGACGGAACAGTAGTCTTTGGCATTTGCGGTGGTTACCAAATTTTAGGCAAAAACCTTTCTGACCCCTTAGGTGTTGAAGATGGCGGTGACGTTCCCGGTATGGGACTTCTTGATGCGGAAACTGTTTTTATCGAAAAGAAACGTACCATTCAAATGGAAGGAAAGTTTGGCGAAGTGCAAGGTGTCTTTGCTAATTTAAGTGGTAAGCCTTTGTTTGGCTATGAAATTCACTCCGGTGTAACCAATATATATAATGAAGGAAACTCTTTAACAAGTATCAAGCCTATTCACGAAGAGGGCGAGATTATGACGGAAGGTGCGCAAACCGTAAGTGATAAACTTAATGTTTATGGTACCTACGTGCATGGGGTTTTTGACTGCGAAGGCATTGCTGCTAGTGTTGTAGAAGCTTTGCTGGAAAAGAAAGGCTTGAAGCCGGAAGACATTAAGATTATAAATTTTGCTGATTACAAAAAGCAGCAGTACGATATTTTGGCAGATAGCATCCGTGCAAATCTTGATATGGAAAAGATTTACGAAATTTTGGAAGCTGGTGTGTAAATGCAGGACGGTGGCTTGATTCATATTTACTGTGGTGACGGTAAGGGTAAGACGACTGCTGCCTTGGGGTTAGCAGTGCGTTGTGCAGGGCACGGTAACAAGGTGCTTTTTGTGCAGTTTTTAAAAAGTTGGGTGACTGGTGAATTAAATAGCTTGAAGCTTTTTGAAAATGTGGAAGTGCTGCGAGCAAAGGCAACACCTAAGTTTACCTTCCAGATGAATGAGGAAGAGAAGACGCAAGTTACCCAAGACCATTTGGAATTATTTGCTGTTGTCAAAAATAAATGCATTGCTGAAAAAATAGACCTACTTATTTTAGACGAGATTGTTGGTGCTTGTGATAAAGGCGTCTTCGATAAAGAAGCATTGCTTGATTTTGTGAAGAACAAGCCCCAAAATTTAGAAATTGTTATGACGGGTCGCAACCCTTTTCCTGAATTAGTGGAGCTTGCAGATTATGTTTCAGAAGTTTGTAAGCGTAAGCATCCCAAGGATAAAGGGATTATGGCTCGCAAGGGAATAGAGAGGTAAAAGAATGGAATTACAAAATGTTTTGCCTGCGGATATTGAAAAGCGCAGTATGGAAATTATTGGCGAGGAATTGGGACAAATTCATATTGACGAAGAAAAACTGGACATTGTAAAGCGTGTTATCCATACTTCTGCAGACTTTGACTACGCGCGTACCTTACTTTTTTCTGAAAATGTAGTTGCCAAAGCTTTAGAAGCTTTGAAAAAAGGTGCAACCATTGTGACTGATACTAATATGGCTTGCACTGGTATTAACAAAATGGGATTGAACAAATTAGGTGCGAAAGCAGTATGCTTTATGGCAGATGCTGACGTAGCGAAACGTGCCAAAGAAGCCGGTTCCACTCGTG
>CALCUU010000283.1 GCA_937906915.1 uncultured Phascolarctobacterium sp.
GATACTCCGCTCCTTGATGGTGAAGAACTGAAAAAGTTCTACGCAGGTCACAAGGAAAGCGGCGCTGCTGCTACCGTACTGACTGCGGTAATGGAAAATCCCTATGGCTACGGACGTATTGTGCGTGACGAAGCTGGCAATGTTCTTGGCATTGTAGAAGAAAAAGACGCAACTGCTGAACAAAAACTTATTAAAGAAATCAACACCGGCATTTACTGCATTGAATGTCCCTTGATGTTTGACGTGCTGGCAACCTTAACCTGCAACAACGCTCAAGGCGAATACTATCTGACTGACGTGCTTTCTAAATTAAATGAACGTGGCGAAAAAGTTGGCGGCGTTGTAACTGAAGATAGCGATATGGTTATGGGCATTAACTCTCGTAAACAGCTTGCTGTTGCTGAAGGCGTAATGCGTAACCGCATTTTAGATAAGCTGATGGATGCGGGGGTAACCATTATGGATCCTGCAAGCACCTTTATCGAAGGCACTGTTAAAATTGGTGCGGATACCATCATCTATCCCTACACTTGGCTGGAAGGCGCTACCGAAATTGGCGAAGACTGCGAAGTTGGTCCCAACGTGCGCTTAACTAACGTAAAGGTTGGCAACGATACCCACATGCAATTCGTTTATGGACACGACTGCGAAGTAGGCAATGGCGTAACCGTTGGCCCTTACGTGCATCTGCGTCCTGATACCGTAATCAGCGACAAAGTTAAGATTGGTAACTTTGTAGAAGTTAAAAACTCCAACGTTGGTGTTGGCACTAAATTGCCCCACCTTACTTACATTGGCGATAGCGATATTGGCAGTGGCGTAAATATGGGTTGCGGCTGCATTACCGTAAACTACGATGGCAAGAAAAAACATCGCACCGTTGTAGAAGATAATGTTTTCGTAGGCTGCAATACTAATTTAGTTGCACCCGTTACTGTAAAACAAGGTGCTTACATTGGCGCAGGCTCCACAATTACTAAAGAGGTTCCCGAAAACGCTTTAGGTATTGGTCGCGCAAAACAAAAAAATATTGAAGGCTGGGCAGAAAAACAACGCCAAAGCTAAAGGATTTAGTCAAATAAGCCTAAAATGACTTGTAGAAGCCATGGGCTTGGGGTATAATTAACGAAGAGAAGGACATGTTTATTGTTCAATTTGGAGGGAGATTAGGACATGTTAAATGATGTAAACAAATTCAAAATTTTCACTGGTAACGCAAATCCTGATTTAGCTCGTGAAATTGCTGCATATTTGGGCACCACCGTTGGTGACGCAGTGATTAACCGTTTCAATAATGGCGAAGTTCAAGTAATGATTAACGAAAGCGTTCGTGGTAAAGACGTATTTATCGTACAACCTACCTGCGGCCCTATCGTAAACGATAACGTAATGGAACTTTTGATTATGGTTGACGCTTTCAAACGCGCTTCTGCTAACCATATCACCGCAGTTATTCCTTACTATGGCTATGCTCGCCAAGACCGCAAAGCTCGTGGTCGTGAACCTATCACTGCAAAATTGATGGCTGATTTGCTGGAAGCTGCAGGCGTAACCCGCGTTGTTACCATCGACTTGCACGCTGCACAAATTCAAGGCTTCTTCAATATTCCCTTTGACCATATGCCCGGTGCTCCCACCATGGCTGAATACATTAAAGAAAAGAACTTGGAAGACGTTATCGTAGTTTCTCCTGACCTTGGTGGCGTAGGTCGCGCACGCAAATTTGCTGACCTGTTGAACGCTCCTCTGGCAATCATCGACAAACGTCGTCCGGAACCCGGTGTTGCAGAAGTTATGAACCTTATCGGCGATGTTGCAGGCAAAAACTGCATCATGGTTGACGATATGGTTGATACCGCAGGCTCCTTGACTGAAGCTGCTCGCGCTTTGAAAAAATTCGGTGCGAAAGACATCTATGCTTGCTGCACTCACCCCATTCTTACTGACCCTGCATTGAGCCGCATTGCTCAATCCGATATCACTGAATTGGTTGTTACCAACACCATTCCTCTGCCGCCCAACAAAGTTCATCCGAAAATTAAAGTGCTGACCATCGCACCGATTTTGGCTGAAACCGTACTGCGCATTTACAACGAATGGTCTGTAAGCCAATTGTTTGATACCAACAAATAAGTTTTAGCTTAAAATTTTAAAAGGCTTGCCGTTTGGCAAGCCTTTTCTTGTATAGGATAGTTTAGATGAGATTGATTTACGTTTTATTAGTAACAGGAATATTGGCAGTGGCAATGCTCTGGCTTGGAAAGTTTGGCACGGTTCGGAAAAGGCTGGCAGTGCTGGTAGCGTGTGCTTCCCTTGTGTGTGGCGGTGGCTTGCTTTTAATGGCAGTGCTTCCCGGTAACAGCTTTTATGGGGAAACTATTACGAGCGTGCAAGTTCCCAATGGCAAGAAGCTTGTGGCACTCACCTTTGATGATGGACCGTACCCTCCCTATACGCAAAAACTACTTGCCGTTTTGGAAGAGAAGCAAGTAAAAGCAACGTTTTTTATGGTGGGAAATAATGCGTCCAAAAATCCAGAGGTTGTTACGCTTGTTACAAGTAAGGGGCACGAAGTAGCGCTTCACGCCGAAAAACACAAGGATTTTCTCAAGCTAAACGAGCAAGAACTTGTGGGAAATATTTTGCGTGGGAAAAAGCTTCTTGAAGAATTGACAGGGAAGCCTATAAAATATCTGCGCCCGCCCCACGGCTTTAGGGATTGGGCAGTTATGGAAGCTGCGTCTGACGCAGGACTAAAGGTTGTAAATTGGAGCGTTATTCCTCGCGATTGGACAAACCCCGGTGCGCAGGAAATTGCTGACCGTGTGTGCAAGAACGTTGTGTCCGGAGCCATTGTTTTACTGCACGATGGGGACGCGCCTGCACAAACTGCTTCACGAGAGCAGACTGTCGAAGCGACGGCGCTTATTATTGACGAACTTCGGGAACAAGGTTATGAGTTCGTGACAGTTAGCGAACTTCTTAGAAGCAATTTATAATTTTCCGCTCATGGAGAAATGCTTAACGCTCCTTTTAGTGGAAAATGTTGCTGAGCAAATAACTCGCTTACGCTCAGACAAATTTGCTCATTGCAACATTTTCTTTGTTATGGGTCGCTACATTTCTCAAATGTCGCTTGAAAATTTATAAATTGCTTTCTTACGAGTTTTATGATAGCATTATTCCGTTCTAGTTTTGAAATAATAATTTAGTTTGACATAGAGAGGAAATAGAAATGAAACTTATCGTTGGTTTGGGAAATATTGGCAAAGAGTACGAGAACACTCGTCACAACATTGGCTTTATGGTTGTGGACGAGCTGGCGAAGCGTTGGGGCGTAAGCTTTAACCGCACCGATAAGAACGCTATGTTTGCAGAGTATCGTGCTCCGGAAAAAATTATGCTCATTAAACCTACTACTTATATGAATCTTAGCGGTATCGCCGTAGGCGCTTACGCTAATTACTACAATCTTGCCAATGAAGAGATTGCTGTTATCCAAGACGATTTAGATTTGCCCGTTGGTCAACTGCGTATTCGTAAAAAAGGTAGTGCTGGTGGTCATAATGGTATTAAATCCATTCAAGAGCATTTGGGCACTGACGAGTTCCCGCGTTTTAAAATTGGCATTAGCCACCCTGCCCGTAATGGCAAAGCAGTAATCAGTCACGTGTTGAAGCCTTTTGCTGGCGAAGAAAAGACTGCCATCGAAGAAGCTGTTAAGAAAATGGCAGACGCTTTAGAGCGTTGGGTGAAAGAGGATATTGATGCTGTAATGAACGAGTACAACAAGAAACCTCCCAAACCGAAAAAAGAGAAACCTAAAAAAGAGGAAGCGCCTAAGACTGAAGATGGTGTTGAAGTTAAGGTTGAAGAACCTGCAAAAACTACAGAAGAATAGAATCTGTTGACTTTCATCATAATATTAAAGATGAAATTATGACCAAAGTAAACAAAAAGAGCACTTCACTTGCGTGAGGTGCTCTAAATTTTTATTTAAGGAAGAATGCACGAAGGTCGTCAACCGTCTCTACATAATAATCTGCGCCTGCTTCGGAAAGCTCTTCGTAATCGCCGAAGCCGTAGCCTACGCCTACACATTTGATGCCGTTGGCGTGAGCTGCCAGTACGTCCATAGATTTATCGCCTACAAGTACGGTAACAGCTTTATCTTCTTCTGTAAGGATGTTCCATTTTTTCAAGGAAAGTTCTACAACTTGAGCTTTATCGTCCATGCTGCCGTCAAGGGTTGCGCCGGTGATGGTTTCTAAATAAGGCTTAAAGCCAAATTTTTCTGCAATGGGTACGGCGAAGAACTCCGGTTTTGCGGTGCACATACCAGTTCTAAAGCCTGCGGCTTGCAAATCTCGACAAAGCTCCACCATTCCGGGGTAAGCTTTGTTTTCTGCCCAGCCAACTCTGGTGTAGCGTTCACGATAAACTTCGAGGGCAGTTTGCACTTCGTCAGGGGTGGAGTTATAAAATTTAACCATGCTGCCACGGAGAGGCGGTCCGATAAACTTTTTCAGCTCGTTTAAATCAGGTTCGTCAATGCCGATGGCACGCAGAGCAAGTTGCATGCTTTTAGTAATGCCTTCGGAAGAATCAGTTAAAGTTCCGTCTAAATCGAAAAGAATATTTTTGAACATATTTAAAACTCCTTAGAGAAAATTTGCCTAAATCACAAAACTATTATAACATAGATAACGTTAAAGTGATACACAGTACTTGGGAGGTTTAGCTATGACCGAGAAATTATATAATGACAACGTAATGCTTAAAGAATGTACTGCTACCGTACTTGCCTGCGAGGAAAAAGACGGCAAGTTTTTGGTAGAGCTGGATAGAACTGTCATCTTCCCCGAAGGTGGCGGACAGCTTAGCGATAGAGGCAAGATTAACGATGTAAACGTGCTTCACGCCAGCGAAAAGGAAGGTCGCATTTTCCATGAGTGTGACCAACCGCTGGAAGTTGGTGCGCAAGTTACCGTAACCTTGGATTGGGCAGTGCGCCTCGACAGAATGCAACAGCATTGTGGCGAGCACATCCTTTCCTTCGTGTGCTGGAAGCTTTTTGATTCTCAAAACATTGGTTTCCACATGAACGAGGACTTCGTAACCGTAGATTTGGACAAGGCTCTGACAGAAGAGGAGCTTTTACAGGTAGAGCAGGCTACTAACGCAATCATCTGGGAAAATCGTCCCATCAATGTTTTGAATTTAGAAAGCGAAGAAGCAGCGAAGCTTCCCATGCGTAAGTTCAATGCTAATTTGAAAGGCATTCTTCGTATTGTAGCGGTAGAGGGCGCTGACGTCTGCACTTGCTGTGGAACTCATCCGCCGTTTACCGGAATGGTTGGCTGTATGAAAATTATTCGTGCGGAACGTCGTAAGCAAGGTCAACGCTTGGAGATTTTGTGTGGCGCTCGTGCCATGGCAGATTACGCTAAGAAAAATAACATTCTCCATAATCTGGCTACCAATCTTTCTTCCAAGGTGGACGAGGTGCCTGAACGCTTTGCCAAGATGAAAGAAGAAATTTCTAATTTAGTAGAAGTGGTAAAAGAAAAAACTGCCAAGCTTCTTGATATTGAGCTCCAAGAAACTTTGGCAGGGGCGGAAGTTCGTGCGGACGGCGCGAAGCTTTTGCATTTAGTTTTAGATGATGCCAAGAACGGCAAGAACCTTATGCCCAAGCTTGGCGCATTGGAAAATGTTGTCAGCGTAGTTTTGGCAGTGCAACCGGAACGCATCAGTTATTTTGTAGCTTTAGGCAAAAATACAGCAGGCGACTGCCGCGCCTACATTAAGCTGTTAAACGATACCTTTGGCGGCCGCGGCGGAGGTAAGCCTGACGGTGCCCAAGGTGGCGCAGATTTTTGCCCCAATTGGCAAGAAAAGCTGGACGAAGTGCTCGCCCAGCTTAAAGAGTTATAAGAAAGAGTATTGCAGGAAGTTCACTGCAATTGCCGCTAGTACGCAGACCATAACAGGGAAGCGTCTCCACGCTAAAAGTCCTGCGACTAGCGCGCCTGCAATGCCAATGAAAGGATTTGCCCCGTCAACGAAAAATACTCCGGGGAAAATCAATGAGGCAATGGCGGTAAAGGGAATGAGCCTTAAAAACTTTTCCGTGCCTGCTCCAAAACGCATTTTATCAATGATGATACTGGGGAGCATACGAGGCAGGTAAGTTACCAAGGTCATACCAAAAACTAAAAGTAAATATTCCGTGTTATTCATCTGCGCATTCCTCCTTGCTGTCAAGGTCAACGGTAAATACGCCGATGAAGGCACATACTAAGGTAGAAATAATCAGCGCCCAACTGGGAGGCATTAGCTGACTAAGCACCGTGTTGCAAATTGCGGTCAAGATTACCAAAAGTCCCAAGCGGAAATTGTTGGTAAGATTGGGAACCAAAAGACCGATGAACATGGCGTAAAGGGCAATGCCCAAGCTGGCGGTGATGATTACCGGTAAAAAATCAGAAGCAATGGCGCCGATGAAGGTGCCCACGTTCCAAGAGGTGTACATAACGCAGTTCATGCCAATGAAATATGCGATGGTGCACCTTTCTTCTTTTTCTGTGGTGAAAAGGGCGAAGGATTCGTCGGTAACACCGAAGCCTGCGATAAGCTTTTGCTTCAAGGTAGCCTCTTTAATGCGTTCAAAGACGCAGG
>CALCUU010000284.1 GCA_937906915.1 uncultured Phascolarctobacterium sp.
ACTTCCTTAACAAGCTTGGTTTCTCCATGTCTGCTATCATCATTGGTATAATCCTCGGTAGTATGGCAGAGCAAAACTTCGTTGGCTCTTTGATTATGAGTGATGGCAACTTCAACATCTTCTTCACTCGTCCCATTTGCCTGTTCTTCCTCGTTGCAGCAGCACTTTCCTTGCTGTCTCCGGTAATTGGCAAGCTCTTTAAAAAAGCATAAGCTTAAATACACGAAAGGCTCCGCATATTGCGGAGCCTTTACTTATAAATAAAACAGCTCCCTCTAAAAATCTAGAGAGAGCTGCTTATGTACGTTGATTAAATTACATCAGTGCTTCGTGTTGTTGACCTTCCGGTTGGTCAAAGTAGAAAGCAGGGGAGGGATAGTAGAATTCGCAGTGTTGGAAGTTGATAACTTCGGTGGAGAAGCGTTTGAGCAGTGCATAGCTTGCACGTTCTTCAAAGTCGATTACGGTGTCTTTGTTAATATCAGCGTCATCTACGATTACCAGCAGGAAAGCAGGTACAACCGGTGCATCTTCAGGCACTTGGCTACGGTCGGTAGGGATGCTGGGAACAATGCGCAAATCTGCTACGGGTTGTTGGTTGTCATTGAAAAGTCTGCAACGATAAACGTTATCATAAAGGGTACGAGCAAGTTTCAAAGAATAAGCTCCGTTACTCATGGTTTTACACACTCCTTAAAAAAATACTGCATTTATTTTACCATAAAGCGTTCTTTTTCGCAAAAGAAATAAAAAAATAATGTATACATAAATTATAGTGAAATACTTTGCAGGAATTTTTCACTTTTTAACGAATAAAAGATACAATAATATGTTGCTGTGCAATGAAGCGCATATTCAAAAATAAGGAGGGGAAATGTATGAGAAAATTATTAGCATTCCTTTTAGGTATTATGGTAATGGCAACTATGGTTGCTGGTTGCGGCGGTGACAAAAAAGACGCGAAAAAACCTGCTGCACAAAAATTCATTAACATTGCTACTGGCGGTACTGCTGGTACCTACTTCCCGCTGGGCGGCGCTTTGGCAGACATCCTGAACAAAAACATCGCTGGCTGCAACGCTTCTGCTCAATCCACCGGTGCTTCTGTTGCTAACGTAAACTTGCTGCAACAAGGCAAAGTTGACATCGCTTTCATCCAAAACGATATCGCTTACTATGCTGCTAACGGCGAAGAAATGTTCAAAGGCAAAAAAGTAGCTGGTCTCCAAGGCTTGGCAACTCTTTATCCTGAAACCGTTCAAATCGTTACCCTGAAAAAAACCGGTATCGATTCCATCGATGACTTCAAAGGCAAACGCGTAGCTGTAGGTGCTGCTGGTTCCGGTACTGAAGCAAATGCTCGTCAAATCATGGCTGCTTATGGCTTGACCTATGATGATATGAAAGTTCAATACTTGTCCTTCGGCGAAGCTGCAAGTGCATTGAAAGACGGCAACGTTGACGCTGCATTCGTAACTGCTGGTCATCCCACCGCTGCTATTCAAGATATCTCCACTTCTAACGACGTTGTTTTGATCCCGGTAGAAGCTGACAAAGCTGACGCTCTGATTAAACAATATCCGTTCTACACCAAACTTACCATTAAAGCTAACACCTATAACAAACAAGCTGCTGACGTTCCGGCTGTAGCAGTTAAATGTATGTTGGCAGTAACCGACAAAATGGATGCTGCAACTTCCTATGACGTAGCAAAAGCTCTGTACACCAACTTGGATCGTATGAAAGCTGCTCACTCTGCTGCAAACGCAATCACCAAAGACACTGCTGACGACGGCATGTCCATCAAATTTGCTCCGGGCGCTGAAAAATTCTTTAAAGAAAAATAAGAGTTTACAATGACCTCTAAACTTCAAGACCGGAAACCGACGCAAGTCGGCTTTCGGTCTTTTTTCAAAGTAAAGTTATATTTAAGTATTTTTATTTTGGTTGCAGTGGCTACATTTACGTGGTACGCTACTGCCATAGTTGTTTCTCTGAACCCTGAGGGGGAGAGAGAGCCAATTGCTTTTGATAGCAAGGTTGGCGATGTCTGGAATATTCGTTTTACTCATTCTGTTGAGAAAACACCATGGGAAGAATTCTTTACCGTAAATGGAGTTAATGATTTGACAATGACTCATACGCGGTTTGAATCCCTGGGTTGGGGATATCCATATTCTCCTAGCGATGGTAAATTTAGTCAGACAGGGGACGGCAAGTTCCAGCTGATTATGAACAGACCGTATAAGCAGGTGGATTTGCGTATCGCTGAACAGGCAATGCCGTGTATAGTTCACTATAATGATGTTTATGATTTGTGTGCTTTATTTGGTCATGGTAGCTTGGTGCAGGTTAAGGCTGAATACCGCTACCAATATTGGCAAAGAAAGTACGGTTTATATTAAATTAACGGGAGGAGGGTGATACCATGTCTGCCAAAGAAATTAAAGAGCTTTCTGCAGAGGAGGTATTACAGAAATTTGATAAGGAATCCGATAAGCGCTCTATGAGCGGTATGTGGGATTATATTATCAAAGCTATTTGTATTCTGTTTGCAATCTTCCAGCTTTACACCGCTACTTTTGGTGTATTGGACGCTCACTTGCAACGTGCAGTGCATTTGGCATTTGGTTTTATTCTGATTTTCTTACTTTATCCTGGACGTAAATGCTGGTCTAGAACTTCTATGCATCCCTTGGATATTCTCTTTGCTGTAGTCAGTGCTGCAAGTGCTCTCTACATCGTAGTAAATTACCAAGAACTGGTATTACGTGCTGGTATGAACAATGAAACTGACTTCGTAGTTGGCTTGGTTGGCACCTTTATGGTATTCGAGGCAGCTCGCCGCGTAGTAGGCTGGCCTATGATTACCGTAGCGTTCTTCTTTATGGTTTATGCGTTCTTCGGACCGTATGTACCCGGTATCTTAGCACACCGTGGCGTACAAGTCCAAGAAATGTTTGACCATCTGTTCTTCACCACTGAAGGTATCTTTGGTACTCCGATGGGCGTATCTTCTACCTTTATATATCTCTTTATTTTGTTTGGTGCGTACCTGGAAACCACCGGTCTTGGCAAATTCTTCATTGATATTGCTAATGCTATCGCTGGTTGGGCAGCAGGCGGTCCTGCGAAAGTAGCAGTATTGTCCTCTGGCTTGATGGGTACTGTATCCGGTTCTTCCGTAGGTAACGTAGCTGGTACTGGCGCGTTCACCATTCCTATGATGAAAAAATTAGGCTACCGTCCTGAATTTGCAGGCGCAGTAGAAGCAGCTGCTTCCACTGGTGGTCAGCTGATGCCTCCTGTAATGGGTGCGGCAGCATTCTTGATGGCTGAATTTGTAGGCGTTCCTTACTTTGATGTAGTAAAAGCTGCAGTTATTCCTGCGCTGTTGTACTACATTGGCGTATGGCTGGGCGTACACTATGAAGCTAAAAAGTACGATTTGAAGGGCACTCCTCGTGAAGAACTGCCTAGCTTTAAGAAACTCTTCGTTGAAAAAGGTCACTTGGCTCTGCCGTTGATCGTTATCGTTTACTTGCTTGTAAGTGGTTTTACCCCGATGCGTGCGGCTTTGGCAGCAATTCTTTTGAGCATTGTCTGCGCTAGCTTGCGTGCTTCCACCCGCATTACCTTTAAACAAGGTGTACAAGGCTTGATTGATGGCTCCATGGGCGTTCTTGGCGTACTTATCGCTTGTGCTACCGCTGGTATCATCATCGGCGTAGTAACCAAGACCGGCGTAGGCTTGAAGGTTGCTACTGCTCTCTTAGACCTTTCCGGTGGCGCATTGCTTCCGGCAATGTTCTTTACCATGATTACTTCCTTAATCCTTGGTATGGGCGTTCCTACCACTGCTAACTATGTAATCACTTCTACCATTGCAGCTCCTGCTCTGGTACAAATGGGTGTTCCTGTTCTGGCAGCTCACATGTTTGCTTTCTACTTTGGTATCGTAGCAGACGTAACTCCGCCTGTAGCCTTGGCTGCGTTTGCTGGTGCTGGTATCGCAGGTGCAAACCCTATGCGTACTGGTGTCAATGCTGCTAAACTGGCAATCGCTGCGTTCATCGTTCCGTACATCTTCGTACTGGCACCTGAACTCTTGATGATTAACGCAACTCCGTTTACCGTATTCTACAGTGGTTTGACCGCAGTAATCGGTATGTGGGGTGCTTCCATCGCAATGGTTGGCTTCTGCCAAAACCTGCTTAACATTTTCCAACGTGCAATGTTCTTCGTTGGCGGTATCTGCATGGTTATCCCCGGCGAAATTACTGATATTGTTGGTATC
>CALCUU010000285.1 GCA_937906915.1 uncultured Phascolarctobacterium sp.
ATGAAAGCGTTATAAGCACCATTATGCTGTGTCGCAGCTTGCTTACTTGCTCGACGTACCTCCAGTACGACTTCGCCACGTGCGCTTCGCTGTTCCTTGCCTTCTGGCACTTCTAACGCTTTCTTTTGACTTTTAAAGTGCAGAATGTTAAACTGTGGATAAGTAAATGGAGGTAAGCAAAATGCGTAATAGAATTTTAGAGCTTTTGCGTGCTAGCGGTTTGGAGCCTGTTTCCGGCGAAAAAATTTCTGAGCAGTTGGGCGTGTCCCGCACTGCCATCTGGAAGCATATCCAAGCTTTGAAGGACGAAGGCTATCAAATAGAATCGGTGCAAAAGCGCGGATACATTCTGCGTGAAGCTCCCAATAGATTGTTTCCCCAAGAAATTAGCAGTCATTTACAAACTAAATGGCTTGGTCACAGCGTATGCTACGAAGATTGCGTAGGCTCTACCAATAACGTGGCGAAGTCCATTGCCAACGCTGGCTGTGACAATGGTTTATTGGTCGTTGCAGAAGAACAGGGCGCAGGCAAAGGTAGGTTGTCCCGTGGTTGGATATCTCCTCACGCCAAAGGCATCTGGTTTTCTGTAGTGTTGAAGCCGCCCTTCTTGCCACAAGAGGCTTCCAAGTGCACGCTCTTGGCGGCGGTTGCCGTAGTAAAAGCAGTGAATGGTATTCAAGGCGTGAACGCTGCTATCAAATGGCCTAACGATATTTTGCTTAACGGTCGTAAGCTGGTGGGCATCTTAACTGAAATGAACGCAGAGTTTGGTCACATTAACTACGTTGTTATTGGCATCGGTATCAATACTCACGGTGAACCGGAGGATTATCCGGAAGACGTGCGTGACATCGCCATCTCCGTAGCAGATGTGGCAACAGAACCCTTTACCCGCGTGCAGCTTTTAGCTGATATCTTAAAGAATATGGAAGATTTATACGAGCTTGCCTGCGAAAAAGGCTTTGCTCCCGTTTTGGAGGAGTGGCGTAAATATTCCTGCACTCTTGGTCAGGAGGTAAAGGTTATCGCTCCTGATATGACGTATTATGGAACAGCCATTGACATTGACGAGGAAGGTCTCTTAATCGTGAAGAAGACTGACGGAGTTCTGGAAAAGGTCGTGGCGGGGGATGTGTCCATTCGTCCGGCAGGTGCTAAGAATAACAGTTACGCTTAGACGTGATATTTACAGTTGCAATGTTATACGCTTTTGTGTATAATACAAGCGGTTTATACCGTATAAATGATTGGAAATGTTTTCCAAGGAGGAAAGTACATGTTACTTGTTATTGATGTAGGTAATACCAATATTGTTGCAGGTGTTTTTGAAGGTAAGGATTTAAAAACTCATTGGCGTTTTTCCACTGACCGTTCCAAGACTGCTGACGAATACGGCATTTTGCTGCGCAGCATGTTTGATTACTGCGACGTTCCCATGAAAGAAGTAACCTCCGTTATTTTATCCAGTGTTGTACCCCCTGTTGTTGTTCCCCTGTGCCATATGTGCGAAAGATACTTTGGCGTGAAGCCTTTGGTTGTTGGCCCTGGCATTAAGAACGGCATTTCCATTAAATACGATAATCCTAAAGAAGTTGGTGCAGACCGCATCGTTAATGCTGTGGCTGTGCTTGATAAATATGCTAAGCTTGGCAAGCCTATGATCGTTGTGGACTTCGGTACTGCAACTACCTTCTGTGCGCTGCTTCCTAATGGCGAATACTTGGGTGGCTCCATTGTTCCGGGCATTGGTATTTCTGCGGAAGCTTTGTTCCAAAGAGCAGCTAAGCTGCCCCGCATTGAGCTTATCAAACCTAAGAACGTTATTTGCCGTAACACTGTAAGCTCCATGCAAGCAGGTATTATGTACGGTGCTGTTGGCCAAATGGAAGGCATTGTTCAACATATGAAGCGCGAACTGGGTGGCGAGGCAGTCGTTATCGCAACCGGTGGTTTCGCAAATATGATGAAAAACGAATCCGAGCTTATTGATATCGTAGAACCCTTCCTTACTTTGGACGGTTTGCGTATCTTGCACGAAAAAAATTCCAAATAATCTAGGCCCGCTTCGGCGGGCTTTCTTTGTTAAACATTTAAGTAAGCTGAAAGGATAAGCAATGAAGCTTGGTAATCTTGAATTAAGTGTGCCTTTGGCGCTGGCTCCCATGGCAGGCATTACCGATTTGCCCTTCCGTCTCATTTGCAGACGTTTAGGTTGCGGAATGACTGTTTCCGAAATGATTAGTGCTAAAGGTTTACTATATAATAATGTAAAAACTAAAGAGATGCTTGCCATTGACGAGGGCGAGCGCCCTACTGCTATCCAGCTTTTTGGCAGTGTGCCCGAAGAATTGGCGCGAGCTGCTAAAATAGTTGAAGCAAGTGGCGCAGATATGATTGACCTTAATATGGGTTGTCCTGTTCCCAAGATTGTCAACAATGGCGAAGGCTCTGCTTTAATGAAGAAACCGGAGCTTGCCTACGAAATTTTGGCGGCAATGGTTGATGCAGTGCAAATTCCTGTAACCGTAAAATTCCGTGCCGGTTGGGATGCTGATAACCGCAATGCGGTAGAAATTGCTCTTGCGGCAGAACGTGCGGGCGTGGCGGCAGTTGCTGTTCACGGCAGAACTCGCGTCCAGTTTTACGAAGGCAAGGCAGATTGGAGCATTATCCGTGACGTGAAGCAGGCTGTGAAAATCCCTGTCTTTGGTAACGGTGACATCTTTACTGCGGCAGACGGTGTGCGTATGTTGGAAGAAACCGGTTGCGACGGTTTGATGGTTGGCCGTGGTGCTGACGGTAATCCTTGGCTCTTTACCCAACTTAAAGCAGTGCTTAGTGGTGAGCAGCTGCCTGCTGCTCCCAGTTTGGACGAGCGTCTTGACCTTGCAGCAGAGCATTTGCAAATGCTTATTGACTACAAGGGAGAATATATCTCCGTCAAAGAAATGCGCCGTCATATTTCTGCGTACCTGAAAGGCTTGCCTCACGCGGCTGAATTTAGAAGCCGTTTCCATAAAGTGGATACTCAAGAGCAATTTATGGTGCTCTTGAATGAATATAGAAGCTGTGCTCACGAATACTATGCTGCTTACCCAAAACAATTGGAAGCGCAAGTTGAGAAGCACGCCACCTTATGATAAAATATTTATTTGTAAACTAATTGATTGTAGGAGATTGGTATGAGTTCTGTTGCCAAAAGTAAGCACGTCATTAGCATAAGCTTAGGCTCTTCCAAGCGTGATGCTCAGGCGCACGTAAAGCTGGGAGATACGGAGCTTCTTGTTGAGCGTTGCGGTACTGATGGTGATTTTGCCAAGGCTCGTCAGCTTTTGGAAGCTTACGACGGCAAGGTAGATGCCATTGGTTTAGGCGGTACGGACTTATACGTTTACGCAGGCGAAGAGCGTTATACCTTTAGGGAATCTGCCAAGCTTGTTGCCAATGTAAAGCACACTCCCGTCTTGGACGGTAGTGGTTTGAAAAACTCCTTGGAGCGCAGGCTTGTTGAAAAGCTTGCTGGTGAAAAGGTAGTTGACTTCGAGAACAGCAAGGTGCTTTTAGTGTGCGGTGTTGACCGCTTTGGCATGGCACAGGCAATGCAAAAGGCAGGGGCTAGGCTGACCTTTGGCGATTTGCTTTTTGGGTTTGGCGTTGATAAACCTTTACGCTCGCTAGAAGCTTTGGCGAAATGCGCTAAGCTTTTGGCACCTGTGGTAACGAGGCTGCCTGTAAGCTGGCTTTACCCAATGGGAGAAGCTCAACAGAAACGCACGCCTAAATTCTCCAAATACTTTTTAGAAAATGATATTATCGCCGGCGATTTTCACTTTATCCGCAAATTTATGCCGGATATCTTGCCGGGGAAAATAATTATAACTAATACGGTGACTGCGGACGACAGGGCAATGCTTAAAAAAGCAGGAGTGAAGCTTTTGATTACTACAACTCCTTGCCTTGAAGGTCGTAGCTTTGGCACCAATGTAATGGAAGCATTACTTGTTGCGGTAAAGGGAGCGCGAGCTCCGCTGTCCGCAGATGAATATATAGATTTATTGGAAGAATATAAAATAGAATCTTCTATAGAATATCTCAATACTTAGGAAGACCTTATGGAAAAATTTGCTTTTATATTTCATCCCATATCCATTAAAGATATGGAGCATGTATCACCCATAATGAAATATATACCCGATAGGCTTATCGAAGCAGGACTAAAGCTAAAGCGTCCTTTTAAGGTGTCCCACATTACCGGGGTGCGTAGTGAGCACGCAGAGGCAGAGGGCTGGTTCGTAGGTATTCCCTTGACCGCAAGGCAAATGGTGGAACTGCCGGAAGAATTTGTCATGGACAGAATTATTGAATCCGGTAAGATTGCCCAAGAGCTAGGCGCCAAGATTGTAGGCTTAGGTGCTTTTAGCTCCATCATCGGTGACGCAGGAATTACGGTTGCCAAAAATTTGGATATTGCCGTAACCAGCGGTAATAGTTATACCGTAGCGACAGCCTTGCAGGGAACTAAGGAAGCTGTGGCCTTGATGGGTAAGCGTTTAAGCGACTGTCGTGCAGCGGTGGTTGGTGCCAGTGGCTCCATTGGTGCTGCCTGCGTCCGCTTGCTAGCAAAGGAAGTGCCTCACGTTACCTTGGTGGCTCGTCATTTGGAGCCCTTGGAGGATATTGCGGAGGAACTTCTGCATAAGGAAAACTGTCAGGTGGAGGTTACTAACGACATTCATAATGCTTTAAAGGAAGCAGATATAGTGTTGACTGTGACTAGCGCCTTAGATTTTCTTATTGAGCCGGAAGATTTGAAGTCCGGTGCAGTGGTATGCGACGTGGCGCGTCCTCGTAACGTTTCCAAAGAGGTTTCTCGTAAACGCAAGGACGTACTTGTTATCGAAGGTGGCATCATCAATATTCCCGGTGATGTAAACTTTGGGTTTAACTTTGGCTTCCCGCCTAAAACATCTTACGCTTGTATGGCAGAGACCATGATTCTCGCCTTGGAAAAGCGTTATGAAAACTTTAGCTTGGGACGCACCCTTGACGTTAACAAGGTGGATATAATTTCCCAGCTGGCAGCAAAGCATGGCTTTGGCTTGGCAGGCTTCCGTAACTTTGAAAGGGCAATAACTAAGTCTGAAATTGATGAGGTTATGCACTATGCTATGGAAAACCTTGCCGTACACCACGGGTGATGTTGACAATTCACCTTATAAAAATTATAATTTATGGCAGAATTTAATTTATATGCGTATGTCGTGCGTTGAAAGTTGTTTTAGCGCAGTTTATTACGAATAAATAAGAAGATGAAGGAGCAGGAAAATGGCTAATAAAGAAACTATTTTGACAGCTGAGGGCCTGAAAAAATTAGAGGACGAGCTTAATAATTTACGCACCGTCCGCCGTCAAGAGGTTGCTGAACGTTTGAAAGTTGCAATCTCCTATGGCGATATCAGTGAAAACTCCGAATATGACGACGCTAAGAGCGAGCAAGCTTTTATTGAAGGTCGTATTCTTGAATTGGAACAAATGATTAACACCGCTACCATCATTGATGATAGCGCTAGCAAGAAAAAAGGTATTGTATCCCTTGGTTCCACCGTTATCGTTAAAGATTTGGAAACCGGTGACGAAGACGAGTACACCATTGTTGGTACTA
>CALCUU010000286.1 GCA_937906915.1 uncultured Phascolarctobacterium sp.
CGTGGTTTACGTGAACACACACAAGCTGTTTGCCAATTGCTTTGATAAGAAGAGCTGCAACTACTGAGCTGTCAACGCCGCCAGATAAAGCTAATAATACTTTTTTATCTCCTACCTGTTCGCGTACTGCCGCAACCTGTTCTTCGATGAATGTTGCCGCAAGCTCAGGTGTAGTAATACGTTCCATGGTTTCAGGTCTCTTGTTTGAATCCATAATAGCCTCCTAATGAATTGTGTATAATTTTTTAATGTAGTAATTATAGTACTTGATTTATCAGAAATCAATCACAAATGGAAAATTTTTTTATAAAATACAATGCAGTTTTTTCTTGCACGATAAGTCATTAGGTTTTATAATACATAGTGTATTGATGTGCTTAGCAAAAATACAAATTTTATATAAAGAAGGTAATAAAGATGGAAAGAAAAGTTGGAACTATTTCAAGAGGTATCCGTTGTCCAATCATCCGCGAAGGAGATGACCTTGTTGCTATGACCGTTACTAGCGTATTAGAAGCGGCAGAAAGCGAAGGCTTTGAACTTCGTGATAGAGACGTTATTGCATTAACAGAATCTATCGTTGCAAGAGCTCAGGGCAATTACGCATCTGTTCAGGATATTGCAGATGATGTCAGAACCAAACTCGGCGGTGGTACAATTGGTGTTATTTTCCCAATCTTATCCCGTAACCGTTTTGCAATCTGTTTAAAAGGTATTGCAATGGGTGCCAAAAAGGTCGTATTAATGTTAAGCTATCCAAGCGACGAAGTTGGAAATGCACTTTTAACATATGACCAGTTGGATGATGCAGGTATCAATCCTTACAGCGACGTTTTAACATTAGATAAATACCGTGAATTATTCGGTGAGAATAAGCATGAATTTACAGGCGTTGATTACGTTCAGTATTATTCTGACATTATCACTGAAGCCGGTGCAGAAGTTGAAATTATTTTCTCAAATCAGGCTAAGACAATCTTAGATTACACTGATTGCGTTATTCCATGTGACATCCATACAAGAGCAAGAACCAAACGTATCCTAAAGGCAGCCGGTGCTAAAGCCGTACTTGGTATGGACGATATTTTAACTGCTCCTGTAAATGGTGGTGGTTGCAATGAAAAATACGGTTTGTTAGGTTCTAACAAGTCAACTGAAGATATGATTAAGTTATTCCCTAGAGAATGTCAGGATTTGGTAGAAGATATCCAGGCTGAACTTTTAAAAGCAACCGGCAAACATGTTGAAGTAATGGTTTATGGTGACGGTGCTTTCA
>CALCUU010000287.1 GCA_937906915.1 uncultured Phascolarctobacterium sp.
TAAGGAAGACCTTGGCTCCGTTAAGGAAGCAATGCTGTGGAAGCTTTTTGGTACTTCTGCAAGCTGGTGGTACCTGAAAAATAGATTGAACTTTGAAAAGTTGACTGTTGACGCTAGCAAATGTGTAGGCTGTGGTATTTGTGCTGATGTGTGCCAAATGGAAAATATTACTTTGGTTGATGGCAAGCCTACCTTTGGCACAAGCTGTGCCAACTGCTTAGGCTGCGTCCATTGGTGTCCGCAAAGCGCCATTAGCGCAGGCAAGCTTACCGTTGATAACACAAGACGCTATGTAAATCCTAATATAAATTTAGAAATGATGAAGGGGGACAAATAAATGAAAACCTATAATCCGTTTTGCGAAGAAATGTTAGCAGAGCTGCAAGCTGCTCTTGGTGCTGAAAACGTATGGACTGCTGCTGACAAACTTGACCAATACAAAACTGACGAAGAAACTGACCCGAAAAAATTCCATTTGCCGGAAGCTGTAGTGCTCCCCGCAAGTGCAGAAGAAGTTGCTGCAGTTGTGAAGCTGTGCAACAAATATAATGTGCCCGTAACCGTTCGTGGTGGCGGTACCAGCTTGGCTGACGGCGCTATCCCTGTTTGCGGTGGCATTGTGCTCCTCACTGAACGCATGAACAAAATTATTGAAATGAACACCGAAGCAATGTATATGATTGTTGAAGCTGGCGTGCGCACCATTGATATCCAAAAAATGGCTAACGAAGCAGGCTTCCTTTATGCTGGCGACCCCTGCAGTGCAGAAAGCTGCCAAATCGGTGGTAACCTTGCAACCAACGCAGGTGGTAACAAAGCAGTTCGCTATGGCGTAACCCGTAACCAAGTTTATTGCCTGGAAATGGTTACTCCTACCGGCGAAATCGTAGAAGTTGGCGCGCGTCTGAAAAAATGCAGCACCGGCTACTGCATGGAACAATTGGTAATGGGTAGTGAAGGTACTTTGGGCATTATCACCAAAGCAACCTTGAAGCTGTTGCCCATGGCTCCTTATAAATTTGATATGCTTGCTGTTTTTGACGATCCTCAAAACGCAATCGACGTTGTTCCCAAGCTTATCAAAGCTGGCGTGAACCCCACCAGTATCGAATATATGGATAATTCCTACGTGCGTAGCACCGCAGACTACCTTGACTTTAAGGCAGCTCCCCATTATGAAGATGGCATTTATGTAATCATCACCGTAGAAACCTACAGCGAAGATGAACTGGATTTGAAAATGGAACAGCTCAACGACCTTTGCGAAGAAGCTGGTGCAGTAGACGTTCTGGAAGCAGATGACCGCATCTGGAGCATGCGTCGTAACTGCCAAGAATCCGTGCGCCTTATCAGCCTCGTTTCCTTGACTGACGATATCGTTGTTCCCGTAGATAAAATTGCTGACACCATTAGAAAAATTATG
>CALCUU010000288.1 GCA_937906915.1 uncultured Phascolarctobacterium sp.
TGAGCAAGGAATTGTTGGGGTTGCGCAAGCTTAATCATTTTATTAGATTGCTTGTGATAAACGCTCATCCCTTTGTCAAATACACCGGAGCAAATACGCATGAAAGAAATTCTGTCGCGATGTGCAGGATTCATATTAGCTTGAATCTTGAACACAAAGGCAGAGAAGTTTTCGTTTTCCGGCATAATCATTGTACCATCTTGTAAAGCTCTAGGCTGTGGCTTAGGAGACATTTCTAAAAACTTTTCTAAAAATGCCTGTACACCGAAGTTGGTCATAGCACTACCAAAGAACATGGGAGTTAATTCGCCACTGTTTACCTTTTCCATATCGAACTCATCCCCTGCCATATCAAGAAGCTCAATATCGTTGCAGAGGTTTTCGTAAAGTTCAGCGCCAAGCATTTCTTGAATCTTCGGGTCATCAAGGGAACCGGTGGTGGATTTTAATTTTTTAGCGCCGTGGCTACCGTCTTCCTCGAAAAGCTCAATGCTGTTTTCCAAACGGTTGTATACGCCTTTATATTGACCGTCGATACCGATAGGCCAGTTAATGGGATACGCTCTAATATGAAGTACCTTTTCCAGCTCGTCCATCAAATCGAAGGGGTTACGTCCGTAACGGTCCAATTTGTTTACGAAGGTAAAGATAGGCAGCTTACGACGATGGCAAACCCAGAACAGCTTTTTAGTTTGCGGTTCTACGCCTTTTGCTGCGTCGATAAGCATTACTGCGCTATCTGCTGCCATCAAGGTACGGTAAGTGTCTTCAGAGAAGTCTTGGTGACCAGGGGTATCAAGAATGTTTACGCGATAACCATCGTAATCAAATTGCAAAACAGAAGAAGTAACGGAAATACCACGTTGCTTTTCAATTTCCATCCAGTCAGATACAGCGTGCTTATTGCTTTTTCTAGCTTTAACGGAGCCTGCCAAGTGAATTGCTCCGCCGTATAACAAAAGTTTTTCAGTTAAGGTAGTTTTACCTGCGTCAGGGTGAGAGATAATCGCAAAGGTGCGACGCTTCTCAATCTTTTCTAACAATTCTTCCATGGTTTCCCTCTCTTAATCCATCATATTTTGAGCTTCATATAATCTATAGGCTTCAATAATTTGTTCCTTCACGTAATCAGGAATAGGACGCTCGGTTTCCAGCTCGCCCTTCATATTAAAACGGAAGGCAAGATTTTCAAATCTTTCACCGGAATAAGTTTCACAAGTAACGGTGGTGCGCATGAACTCGTCATTGAAGATGCAGTCCTTCAAAAGCTTAGCCTTGCGTTCAGTATCCCAAGCCAAATAAATTTGGTACAGCTTTTGTTGAGCTTCTACGGGAATATCCTCACCTGTTACCACGGTTTCTGTTTCGTCAATGGGAGTGCAGTCCATATTTTTATAAACAGTTCCGTCTTCCAGTTCAATAGTAACGGTAAGAACGTAGTCTTCTTCAAAATAAACGGCGTCTTTTACTTTCCATTTATCACGCCATTCTTTGATGCAGGCAGGACAAATAAATTTTGTATCTCGAATACTGGTGCTGATGTAGTTATCACGGTAATAAAGCTCACCCTCCGGCAAGAATTTGTTACCACATTCGCTGCAAACAAGCTGCAAGGTACGAATCATTACTGTTACCTCCAAGAAAAGATTTAGACATACAAAAAAAGCCTTTACGGTGGAACCCGTAAAGGCAATCGATCCGAAATGGTCGGAGCGGCGGGATTCGAACCCACGACCTCTTCCACCCCAAGGAAGCGCTCTACCAAGCTGAGCCACGCCCCGAATCACAAAAACTATTATACAGATTATGTGTATAATTGTCAACGGTTTTTTCTGAAATTTTTAGATTTCTTTTACACCGTCCAAATCAAGATCAAGAATATGATAAGCACAAGGCTCATTATTTTTTAAGAAAGCGTCCTGCATGGCACGAGCAATCTTCTCGTGGTCAGCGTTAATATCTGCGTAGGCCATAACCGTACTACCCGCACCGCTGATGATTGCGTTGTAGGCACCTGCGTTACGCGCCGCCTCGAACACATCTTCCAAACCGGGAATAAGATGTGCGCGATAAGGTTGGTGCAGTTTGTCTTCTAAGCCTGCGCCAAGATACTTATACTCGCCACTTAAAAGAGCACCTACCAAAAGAGAAGCTCTAGAAGTATTGAACACTGCGTCGTGGTGAGGAACATTCTTAGGAATTGCCTGACGAGCCAGCACTGTAGGCAAGCGACGTTCAGGAACAACAGCGATAAATTTCAAAGGCTTGGCAGGCTCTACTCTTAAAGAGTGCGCTTTGCGTCCATCCATATAGCTAATGGTAAAGCCACCTAAAAGCGCGGGAGCAACGTTATCAGGATGACCTTCTATTTCCGTAGCAAAACCTAAAAGTTCATCATCATTAAATCTATTGCCACTCAAAATATTACCAGCATAAATCCCCGCCACAATAGCACTGGAGCTACTACCCAAACCACGGGACATAGGAATACGATTATGCATGGTAACCTTCAAGCCAATACGCTCCCTTGCGGTTACTTCATTCCAAACTCGTAAAAAACTGGCGAAAGCGAGATTGCGACCGCAAGGTTTTAAATATTCAGCTCCTTCACCGGTAACTTCCAGCTGGAAGCCACGGGAAGAAGTGATTTCGTAAGTTACTTCATTATATAAGGTACAAGCTAAACCTAAAGTGTCAAAGCCTGAACCACAGTTGGCAGATGTTGCAGGAACTCGAATACTAACTTTGTTCATAACTAATCACCAACTTATTCTAATTCGTTATCTTCTACACGGATAATGCTGCAAACCTCTTTCACAACAGGCAGCACCTTCAAAATTTGTAAAGCCATTTGTAAATTGTATTCAGATACGGAATGAGTAATGAATACCAATTCAGCAGAGCCATCTACGGTACGGCTTTGTACTACGCTACGCAAGCTAACGTTTTGTGCACCGAAGGCAGCTGCAATGGCAGCCAAAGCACCGGGCTGGTCAGTAACTTGCATACGGATATAGCAAGGTGCGCACAGCTTTTCAATAGAGCACATACGTTTTTCTTCAAAGCAGGTGCAGCTTACACGGTTGCCTTCGTGATGAATGAGGTTACGAGCTGCGTCAATAATATCACCGCAAACAGCACTGGCAGTAGGATATCTACCTGCGCCACGACCCATGAACATTGCGTCACCCAAAGCATCACCGGTTACGAAGATTGCATTGAATACGTCATTAACGCTTGCCAAGGGATGAGACTTGGGCAACATGGTAGGACGTACAGAAATGCTGATACCGTTTTCAGGATCATTTTTAGCAACAGCCAAAAGCTTAATTACATAGCCAAGCTTTTCTGCATATTCAATGTCTTGAATGCCAATGTTCTGAATGCCTTCAATTTGTACATCATCTAAGGATACGCGGGTGTTGAAAGCAATGGAAGCCAAAATTACAGCCTTACGAGCTGCGTCAAGACCGCCAACGTCAGCAGTGGGGTCGGATTCAGCGTAGCCCATAGCTTGTGCTTCTTTCAAAACGTCTTCATAATCCATATGCTCTTGAGACATTTTAGTAAGCATATAGTTGGTGGTGCCATTAACGATACCCATTACAGAGGTAATCTTATTAGCAGCCAAAGATGTTTTCATAGTTTGCAGAATAGGAATACCACCAGCAACGCTTGCTTCGAACATAAAGTCACGATTAGCAGCTTCTGCCAAGGGGAACAGCTCTGCACCGTACTTAGCCAAAACATCTTTATTTGCGGTTACAACGCTTTTA
>CALCUU010000289.1 GCA_937906915.1 uncultured Phascolarctobacterium sp.
CAAGGAAATTATTGTTACAGGGGACCGTTTTATTGACGGTATGCAGCTTTTGCACATTGGTACCAAAACTAGTCCAGGCTTGTGCAAATATTGGGAGCAGGAGCTTATTAGCTTGTTCCATTGCATTGGCAAGCGCTATTTATACGATAGAAAGCACGTTAACCAAGTGGAACGACTTTCTCTTTTGATGTTTGATAAACTGGCGAAGCATTACGGTATGGGCGAGCGTGAGCGCTTGCTTTTGCGTGGTGCTGCCATTGTCCACGATTTGGGCAAATATATTTGTATGCGTAGCCATTCCTCCCATACCTATGAATTGATTATGGCGACGGATATTATTGGCTTTAGCGATAGGGACAAGAAGATTATTGCCCTTGCTGCCTATTACCACGCCAACAAACTTTTTGACAGAACAAATACCAAGGCTCCTGCCATTGATAAGGATATGGTAGCGGTGGTGGCGAAGCTGGCGGCAATTCTCCGTTTAGCAGATGCTCTTGACCGTAGCTATTTGCAAAAAATTAGACAATGTAGCGTGAATATTAAGGATAACGCAATGGTGGTGCAGGCTACCAGCAAAAAAGATTTGGCGCTGGAAGAATGGACCTTTGCGGCTAAGGCAAGCTTCTTTGAAGAAGTTTATGGCTTGGAAGCAGTTTTACAGCGTGTAGAGGATTGATGATTGATGAAAGCTTTAGATTTGACTAAACCTGAATATTTTTATAATCGCGAGTTAAGCTGGCTAAAGTTTAACCTGCGTGTTTTGAAAGAAGCTACCGTTAAGGATACGCCTCTTTTGGAACGTTTAAAGTTTATCGCCATTACTGCGTCCAATTTAGACGAGTTCTTTATGGTGCGTGTGGCAGGCTTGTGGGATAACTTTGATAACGGTGTGGAAAAGCGTGATGCTTCCGGTATGAGCGTTAAGGAACAGCTTGACGCAATTTCCGAAGCTGCCCACGAGCAAGTGAAGAGCCAAAGCAAATACCTTTTGGCGTTGATGAAAGAAATGGACGGCGTAGGACTGCACTTTAAGCGTGTGGTGAACCTTACGGATTTGGGCAAGGACTGGTTGGAAGAATATTATCGCGAGGTAGTTTACCCCGTGCTTACCCCCATGGCGGTAGATGCTTCTAGACCCTTCCCCTTCTTGGCAAATAAAACCTTGAATTTGGCAGTGGAGCTTATCAACGGCGAAGGCGAGCACAGCATGGGCTTGGTGCAAGTGCCTTCTGTTCTTGACCGTATTACAGAGGTTCCCTGCGAGGCGAAGCGTACCTTCGTTTTCTTGGAAGATATTATTGCCAGCCATTGTGCTGATTTATTTAATGGCTGTCAAATTTTAGATATGGTTCCCTTTAGGGTAACTCGTGACTCTGACCTTGACGTTGACGAGGACGACATTGACGATTTGCTGAAAGAGGTAGAAAAATCTCTGCGTAAGCGTAAGCGTGGCGCTCCCGTCCGCTTGGAAATTTACAAGACCAATAACAATCGCATTAAAAAATTCTTGGAAGAAAACTTAGACGTTAGCGATATGGAGGTTTACGAAATAAACGCACCTCTTGACGCTACCTGTTTCTTTAAATTTACAGGGCTTACCGGAATGTGGCCTTGGCTGTACGAGCCCTTTAAGCCTCAACAACCGGCAGAGCTTTTGGGAAGCGAAGACATTTTTGCTGCTATAAGGCAAAAGGATATTTTACTGCACCACCCCTACGAAAGCTTTGACCCCGTTGTGAAATTGGTAAACGATGCTGCCAATGACCCCAAGGTTTTGGCGATTAAGCAGACCTTGTACCGTGTCAGCGGTAACTCTCCCATCGTAGCAGCTTTGGCGAAAGCAGCGGAAAACGGTAAGCAAGTAACGGTTCTTGTGGAACTGAAAGCCCGCTTTGATGAAGAGAACAATATTATTTGGGCAAGACGTTTGGAACAGGCAGGGTGCCACGTAATTTACGGTTTGGTTGGCTTAAAGACCCACGCCAAAATTATTTTGATTGTGCGCAAGGAAGCAAATGGTATTAAACGCTACCTGCATCTTGGCACCGGTAACTACAACGATAACACTGCGAAGCTTTACACAGACTTAGGCCTTATGACAGCTAATGACCAGTTTGGCAGTGACGCTTCTGCATTCTTTAACTTGCTTTCCGGCTACTCCGAGCCTCCCGTTTGGAACAAGCTGGTTATGGCTCCCTTGGGCTTGCGTGAAAAAATTTACGCTCTTATTGATAATGAAATTGCGTTGGCGAAGGCAGGCAAGGGTGGTCACATCATTGCCAAGATGAACTCCCTTATTGACCAGCCTGTTATTCAAAAACTTTACGAGGCTTCTGCTAATGGCGTGCAAATTGAACTTATCGTGCGTGGCATTTGTGGCTTGCGTACCGGCATCGAAGGCATTAGCGAAAATATTACGGTGCGTAGCATTGTAGGACGTCAGTTGGAACACAGCCGTATCTTCTGGTTTGCCAATGGCGGCGACGAACAGCTGTACCTTTCCAGCGCAGACTGGATGCCCCGTAACCTTAATGACCGCGTGGAGCTTTTCTTCCCCGTGGAAAGCGAAGACCATCTTGCCCGCGTAAAAGGTTTGCTTGATTTGTACCTGCGTGATAATGTAGGTGCCCACATGATGCAATCCAACGGTGCGTACCGTAGAGTGCGCAATAAAGCAGAAGTTGTCAGCGCGCAAAGTCATTTGTACGAATTGGCACAAATTGCCGCTACTGCTGATAAAATCCCCATGCAAGCACGTTTACAGCCTATGCATAGTCGTAGGTAAATATATATTGCTCTAGCTAATCAAAATTGTTATAATGTAGGTTAGTTTAGGAGGGGTTAAATATGGAAAAATTTGCTGTTACCCTTAATTACAATTGCACTTATGGCTTCGTAACTTATGACGAAGAAACCAAAAGTGCAGAAGTAACTATCGCCTCTGAAGAAGCGAAAAAATTGGTAGAAGATTTCTTGGCGAAACCTTTGACCTTGGAAGTTCCCGATGGCGACGATATCAGAACCTTCGTGGAAGTAACCTTGGACCCGCTGTCCAGCTTGGAAAACTTCAAAACCTGCCTGACTCGTCTGTGGGTTTATACCAAAGTTCGCGTTGAATGGAGCATGCCTCCGGGAATGGCGGAAACTCTTTAATTCTAAACTAAATACTTGTGGTTCCGTAGCTCAGTAGGATAGAGCAACTGCCTCCTAAGCAGTAGGTCGCCAGTTCGACTCTGGCCGGGATCACCACTTTAAAATTTGAAGCCTGTGCTTTTCAGCACAGGCTTTTTTGCGTTTTCTTGAATTAAACGTTTAATGAGGATGGTTGTAAAATTGAAATTTTTCAAACTATTTATGCTTCTTAGTGCAAAACAAAATGCGCCGCTTTCGCGACGCATTTTTAAAATTTACTTATTGCATTTTTTCTTTAAGCATTTTTTGAACCATACCGGGGTTTGCCTTGCCTTTGGACTTTTTCATGATTTGTCCAACAAGGAAGCCAATAGCACGGTCTTTGCCGGCTTTGAAGTCAATAACGGATTGGGGATTTTCTGCAATGGTTTCTTCAACCAGCTTCATAATTGCACCTTCGTCGCTAACTTGCTCCAAGCCCAGTTCTTTAACGAGAGCTTTAGGCGCTTTATCTTCTTTTAGCATTTCAGCAAAAACCTTTTTAGCAAGCTTGCTGGAAAGTACGCCGTCCTTAGTTAAGTTTACAAGCTCTGCCAAGTGAGCAGGGCTAACTTTAAATTCGGCAATGGTAATGCCTTCGTTGTTAAGGTATGCAGATACATCACCTAAGAGCCAGTTGGAAACGCCTTTAGCATCTTTGGCAGTTTTAACTGCTTCATCAAAGTATTCAGCCATGGCTTTAGTTGCTACGATAATGGAAGCATCGTATTTGGGCAAGCCAAAGTCTGCCATTAAGCGAGCTTGTCTTTGAGCAGGAAGCTCCGGCAGTTCTGCACGCACACGCTCAACCCAAGCATCGTCCAAGTCAACGGGCACAAGGTCAGGCTCTGCAAAATAACGGTAGTCGTGAGCTTCTTCCTTGCTGCGCATGGAAAGGGTTTTGCCGTTGGCATCGTCCCAAGTGCGGGTTTCTTGTACAACTTTACCGCCTTTTTCCAGTACTTCTTTTTGACGTTCAACTTCGTATTCTATTGCACGGACAAGGGCACGGAAGGAGTTAAGGTTTTTAATTTCGGCACGGGTGCCAAATTCAGTGGCGCCTTCGGGCATAATGGAAATGTTTGCGTCACAGCGGAGGCTGCCTTCTTGCATTTTGCAGTCGCAAACATCGGTGTATTCTAAAATTGCCTTCAAGTTTTCCAAATAAGCACGTGCTTCTTCGGAGCTACGCATATCAGGCTCAGAAACAATTTCAATCAGGGGAACGCCTGCACGGTTGTAGTCTACGGAGGAAGAATCAGAGGTGCTGATGGTTGCACCGTTGTGGTTTAATTTGCCTGCATCTTCTTCCATGTGAATACGGGTAATGCCAATGCGTTTTTCTTCGCCATCAAGATTGATGTCGATGTAACCGTTTTCGCAAATAGGTTTATCAAATTGGGAGATTTGATAGTTTTTGGAAAGGTCAGGGTAAAAATAGTTTTTACGGTCAAATTTATTGTAGGGTCTAATTTCGCAGTTCAACGCCAAGCCTGCACGAATGGCAAATTCTACAACTTGCTTGTTCAAGGAAGGCAGTGCGCCGGGCATACCCAAGCATACGGGACAAACGTGGGTGTTGGGAGCGCCGCCAAATTCTGTGGAGCAGGAGCAGAAGGCTTTAGATTTAGTTTTCAGTTCAGCGTGAACTTCGAGGCCAATAACGGTAATATATTTAGTCATTGTTGTTACCTCCCAGCGGTGCGAACACTTTATGATATTCGGTAGCTTGTTCAAAGGTGTAGGCTGCACGCAAAATGGTTTCTTCGTCTAAGATTTTGCCAATCAATTGCATGCCAACGGGCATACCGTCAACGAAGCCACAGGGAATGGAAATACCGGGCAAGCCTGCCATATTAACGGGAATGGTGGTTACGTCCAGCATATAAATTTGCAGGGGATCCATTTTGCCGTTGATGGGGTAAGCTACAACAGGAGAGGTAGGAGTTAAGATTACATCACATTTTTGGAAGGCTTCTTCAAAGTCGCGACGAATGAGGGTGCGGATTTGCATTGCCTTGTTATAGTAAGCGTCGTAGTAACCACTGCTTAAAACGTAGGTGCCAAGCATAATGCGACGGCGCACCTCCGCTCCGAAGCCTTCGGTACGGCTCAGGGTTACCATTTCCGGCGCAGATTTTGCTTCCATATTGCGATAGCCGTAGCGCACGCCGTCAAAACGAGCCAAGTTTGCAGATGCTTCGGCAGGAGCAATAATATAGTAGGTAATTACTGCGTATTCAGTGTGGGGCAGGCTAATTTCTACGATTTCTGCACCCAGCTCTTGATATTTTTTAACAGCCTTGTCAATTTCAGCTTTAACCTTGGGGTCAATACCTTCGCCGAAATATTCCTTAGGCAAGCCAATACGCAAACCTTTTACGTCTTGCACCAACGCTTTGGTAAAATCGGGAACCTCTACGTTTAAAGAGGTTGCGTCGTGTTCATCTTTACCGCAAATGGTATTGAGGACGATGGCAGCGTCGGTAACGTCTTTGGTGATAGGTCCGATTTGGTCTAAGGAAGAAGCGAAAGCTACGCAACCATAACGGGAAACACGACCATAGGTAGGTTTAATGCCAACGCAACCATTGTAGGACGCCGGTTGACGAATGGAGCCGCCGGTATCGGAGCCTAAAGTCCAAATTGCTTCGCCTGCTGCGATTGCTGCGGCGCTACCACCGGAGGAGCCACCGGGAACACGGTCTAAATTCCAAGGGTTACGGGTTACTCCGAAGTAGGAGGTTTCTGTATTGGAGCCCATGGCAAATTCGTCCATATTGGTTTTGCCAAGGAAGATGGTTTCGTCAGCACGAAGCTTTTCGATTACGTGAGCATCATAAATGGGAATAAAATTGCTCAACATTTTGGAAGAGCAGGTGGTACGCAAGCCAAGGGTAGAAATATTATCTTTAATCGCACCGGGGATGCCTGCCAAAACAGGAATGCTTTCGCCAGCAGCAATTTTGGCATCTACTTTAGCTGCTTGCGCCAAAGCATTTTCTTTATCCAAGGTAACGTAAGCATTTACTTTATCTTCAACTTGGTCAATGCGTTCATAAAGAGCATTGGTAAGCTCAACGGAGCTAAGCTCTTTGTTGACCAGCTTATCGTGCAGCTCGTGAGCTGTTAATTCGTACAGTTTCACAGTCAGCGCCTCCTTCTTACTCGATTACACGGGGTACTTTGAAACCGTCGTTTTCTACGGCAGGAGCATTGCTGAGGGCTGCTTCATGGCTTACGCCTTCTTTGGCAACGTCTTCGCGGAATGCATTGCGAATTGGCAAAACGTAGGGAGAGGGTTCAATACCGGTGGTATCAATTTTTTGGAGAATATCAGCATAATTTAAAATCTGGTTAAATTGTTCCGTAAAAATTTCCAGTTCAGTTTCCGGAACGTTTAAGCGGGACAGTTGAGCGATGTAGTTAACGTCTTCAGCAGATACTTTCATTTTTTCACCTTCCTAGTGATAAAAGTAATTTGTAATTGCACCGAACGATAATTTCGGAAGTTTCGGAATATTGTTCGGATGAATGCATAAAATTTTCCGAACGATATTATAGTCCTCTGTACGCTGAGTGTCAATATAGACGCAAATTTTCACAATATTTCGGACAGCGGAGAGTAAAAAAGTTTACACAAATTTAAAAGTTAATGTTCGTAGTGGTATGGATAATGCCGAAAGAAAAAGCTCCCAGCAAAAAGCTGAGAGCTAATTTTTTACTTATCTTACTAATTCTTCCAAAGCGTTTTTAGATTGCAGGCCAACTGCCATTTTAACTGCTTCGCCATTCTTGAAAACAATCAAGGAAGGAATGCTCATAATTTTGTATTCCATTGCCAGTTCTTGATTATCGTCTACGTTAATTTTTACAACCTTTACATCAGGATTTGCTTCTGCAAATTTTTCCAGGACGGGAGCTTGCATGCGGCAAGGTCCGCACCACGGAGCCCAGAAGTCTACCAAAACGGTTTCCTTAGCTTCTAAAACTTCTGCGCTAAAATTAGCCATGTTAATTTCTAATGCCATAGTCATCTTCCTTTCTAAACTTTTTGCTCAGGAGCAACTAAGTCTTTTGCGTTGATAAGTTCATTTTTAATAGGTGTTTCAAAATAAACGCTGGTGCTGGGGAATGCGCAGCTTACGCCAACTTCTTCCATAATACCCATCAGCGCCAAGTTAATGCGTTGTACGATGTCCAAATATCTCAGGCTTTCACCGGTTTTTGCATGACAGGTTACGCGAATATCCAAGCTGCTGGCGCCATATTGGAAGAAGTGGACGCGGATGTCATCGGTGTGTAAATCTTCCTGCGCAGCCAAATAGTTTTGGATTCTATCGATTACTTGCAGCATTTGGTCGTGGGTTGTACCGTAGGTTAAGCCCAAGACAAAATCAATGCGACGTTTTTCGCGACGGCTGTAGTTAATGAGGGGAGTGTTGCTTAAAAGGGAGTTGGGGATGTACACCAGCTCGTGGGGGAATGTACGCAGACAGGTGCTGCGGAAGGTAACCTTTTCTACGATACCCTCATAACCATTTGCCAAAATCCATTCGCCAACTTGGAAGGGTTTATCCAAAATGATTACCAAGCTGCCAAATACGTTGGCAAGCGCGTCCTTGGCAGCAAATGCTACAGCCAGGGAGCCAATGCCCAAGGAAGCAACAAAGCCGCTGATATCGTAGTTCCATTCTTTAGCAATGGTTACGAAGCCTAAAACTACAATCAAAATGCGCAGAATGGTTGAGAAAATATTGGACACTGCTTCTTCAGAACGAATGCCTGCTCTTTCCAATACTTTCATTAAAACGCCGTGGGTAGTATCGCTCATATTATAGCAGCCCCAGAAGAAGCACAGGACGATGGCGCTACGCAAAACTTTGTCTAAGAATGCTGCCCAATGGTCTGTGGAGATGGGTGCCAAGTGAATGGCGGTGTAAATACCACCGATGTAGAGCATTACGTTAATGGGCTGTTCAAAGGCTTCTAAAATATCTTCGTCGTAAGAAAAAGGACTAAGCTCCGTTGCCTTACGCAGGATTTTTAAAATTACCTTCTTATATAAATAGCGCACAATGCTAAAACCAATGAGCGCTAATATAGATTGATACCAAGGTGATAAAATTGTTGTAATTTCTTCCATAAAATCCTCCAAAATCTCAAGTCCTGCGTATATTCTATCATCTTAGTATGTCTAAGACAATCAGTTTACATATTTTTCAATTTATTTAAATTGGGAGCTGGTTTTCTATGTTATAATAATCCTAATAAAAACCCTAGGAGGTAGTTTATGCATTTGTTTTTAGAATGGCTGGTGGCAGGTATCATCGTGGTACTTGGACCCTTGCTGACTATTTTCGATTTGCCTGGCAACAGTTTGATGATGTTGACCAGTTTAGGGTTTGCTTTTTATGATGAAGCTATGTATTTCAATTCACGTTTATTATCAGCGATGATACTAATTTACGTGTTGGGGGAAGGCTGGGAATTTTGCGTGTCCCTGTTCGGAATCAAAAGGAACAAGGTTTCTTGGTTCGCCGTGCTTTTAATTGGCATAGGTGGTTTTATCGGAACCTTGATTGGCACAGGCTTCTTTCCAATTTTAGGCTCCTTCGTCGGTGGTCTGATTGGCGCCTTTACCGTAGCCTTTGCTTATGAATATTTGCGTAGCGGTATGCGTCAGGATGCTTGGCATTTGGCGTGGGAAACTGCTAAGATGAGATTTCTTGCGCTTATTGGCAAGATGTGTGCGGGGATAGCTCTTGCGATACTGCTCGTAAAACAAATATTTATAAACGCGTGATAAGCACCATCTAACTGTGTTGCCATAAAATTGCTTGCTCGAC
>CALCUU010000290.1 GCA_937906915.1 uncultured Phascolarctobacterium sp.
GACAGCAGGTATCGAAACAAATGGCGGACGTGTTGGTGACCCTTCTGATTATTACAAACCTATGGAGCGTTTGGGGAAATGCGGAACCATAAATATTATGCTTGTTTTGGATTGTGATATGCCACCGGGGGCATTAGCTCGTGCTTTGGTAACTTGTACGGAAGCAAAGACTGCTGCCATTCAAGAACTGCTTGCCGGGAGCAATTATTCCAATGGCTTAGCGACAGGAAGCGGTACTGACCAGACAATTATTGTTGCCAATCCGGAAAGTGATTTGTATTTTGAAACAACGGGTAAACATTCTAAACTTGGCGAAATGATTGGCAAGGTTGTCATCAAAGCAGTGAAGCGCGCTTTAGAAAAACAAGCTGGCTTAAATGCAGAATTTCAGCATAACGTATTCCGTCGTTTAAAACGCTTTGGTATTTTGCCGGGAACAATGTGGAGCGAATACCAAGAAGCTACCAATGCAGAAATAAAGCCTGTCTATCTCCTCGCTGCGGAAAATCTGGCAAAAGACAAAATGATGCTAACATTTACTTCCTTATATATACATCTGCTTGACCAATTTTTATGGCAGCTTATTAGCGCAGAAGAAATGCAGGCGGCAGGGCAAAGCTTGCTTGCTACAATTGCTTCCTATTATAATGTAGAAAGTGAGAAAATTCTTGAAGCTAATCTTGAAGAAATGTTGGCAAGCTGGAAAGTTTTGTTCAATAAAATTATCGCTGTGAAAAGCGAATAAACTGGTGTAGATATGAAGCAATTAATAAATTATTGTCCTGTACATGGTTATAAAGAAGAAATTGTAGCTTATCCCGGAGGCATGACTGGTTACTTAAAGGATAGCAACCTTGACGGGGTGGAGCTGTATGTTTACGATACCAAGCCTTATGAGGAAGATTATTACGAATGGGCTACTGGTGTTCATTTAAAATATTGGCCCTATTGGTTAGATTTTTGGCATAACAATAAGGAAGAACTAGCACGTAACCATAAGAATAAGCAGGAAATGAAAACTTATTTTAATGGAGCAGTGAACCGCGACCAATGGTTGGAGGTCATTCAGAAAAATATTACTGCATCACTTGCTGTCAAGCCGGAGTATTTAGTTTGGCACGTAAGCCACTGTGGTTTGGAAGAAGCCTTCACTAGAAAGTTTACCTACAATGACGAGCAGATTATTGATGCAACAGTAGAAGTGTTCAATAGTATTAGTGCTTGTGTGCCTGATGATGTAACAGTCCTGTTTGAAAATTTGTGGTGGCCAGGCTTAACTTTAACCAATCCTAAAGTTGTAGATAGATTTTTTAGCAAGCTGAACAAAAGCAACGTGGGCATAATGCTTGATACTGGGCACCTGATGAGTACGAATTTAGAACTGCAGTCTGAAAAGGAAGCTTTGAAGTACATTAAAAAGGTTGTCAAAAATTTGGGAGGTTATAAAGACTTAGTGCAGGGAATGCATTTTAGTTGTTCCCTATCTGGCGAATACCAAAAGAATTCCATCGGAGCAATGCCTGCTGGGATTACAATGGGAGAAATTTTACAGCACGTTGGCAAAATAGACCAGCATCGAATTTTTACGGATGCTCCTTTAAAAGAGTTCATCGAGTATATAGCACCTACATACCTGGTGCATGAATTGTTCTATAATACTATGAGCGTGATGCAGGAATACGTAAAAAGCGAGCAAAAATTAATGAAAAAATAAAAAATGAGCGTTAATTTTATCTTGAATAAGGATAATTTTAACGCTCTTTGTCATTTTAAATAGGAATTCTTACTAAAAAATATCTTGACTATAAAGTTGCTATATAGGCTAAAATGTTAGCAGTTAAAAAAGAACATTCTAGTTAAGCCAAAACTTCACTCTCACAAATTTTGCTGCGACCATGAAAGACTGGGCAGTAACTTCAAGTTCACTTGATTGGTTATGTTCAAAAAATTTTTAGGAGATGAAGTTTTATGAAAAAGATGACTAAAGCAATGCTTATGACTGCTCTTATTTGTGGCACTATGTATTGCGGCGCAGAACCTGTTTATGCAAATGAACTGGATACCTTTACTCTTGACGAGTATGTAGTAACTGCGACAAGAACACCGGTAAAAGTGTTTGATGCTAACGCTAATATTAGTGTTGTTACCAGAGAAGAAATTGAAAATGAGCATCTTGACAGTTTGGAAGAAGCACTTAGAACCGTGCAAGGTGTTGAAGT
>CALCUU010000291.1 GCA_937906915.1 uncultured Phascolarctobacterium sp.
TTGAAGTGCCTAAGATTTTGCTTCTGACAGTCCATAAGAAGCAAAGCTTTGGTAAATACGCCTACAATATGGTTTTGCAGGAAGAAGAAAAATTGGCAAAGGCTTGTGGTGCAGAGAAAAAAGCTTTGCAGGAAAAGCTTGCCGTGATGAAAGCCAATATTAAAGTTGAGCAACCCGTCAAAGGAAGCTTCTTTGCTGATGGCGGTATCGTTATTTATTATTGCAACGTGTGTCAGCTGTGCGAGAAGCACGGTCTGAATTTTGAAGACTACATTGTTTCTGTACTGACTCACGAAATTTTTCACGCCTTGCATTTTGCCTGCTGTGATAAAACTCAAGAGTGGAAGCAGATGGATTATTGGAATGGCGTTGGTTATGAATATGCTAAAGTGAGTGCGGTGCGGGAAAGTTTGGCAGAGTATTTCCGTTATCTGTGGCTTATGAAACAACAGCAAGAAGCGTTGCTTGCTATAATGCACAAGGAATTGGCAAAGCCTTACGCTACAGTACCCAATTATCCCTACGCAGGAGTGAAGCACTTGCTTTCGGAAGAAGCTCTGGAAAATGCAAAGTTTTATTCTGTTTTGGAAAGTTCTCTTGTAAATTGGCAGGAAGCTTACGAATTGCTAATAAGTTAGGTTAATATAGAAAAACAGGGTATTCCACGAAGGTGGAGTACCCTGTTTGCATTAGTACGGTTTATTTAATTTCTACTACGTCAAAGCCAATGTCTTCGATAGTTTCTTGCAATACTTCGTCAGCGATTTCTTCCACTTCAACGATGGCTTGTGCATCTTCGAGGGAAACGTCAACGTGAGTAATGCCTTCCAGTTCTGCGAGAGCATTTTTTACTGCGGCAACGCAGTTGGGGCAGTGCATGCCTTCGATTTTGATAGTTTTTAACATTATACAACAACTCCTTGATAAACGCGTGATAAGCACCATCTAACTGTGTTGCCATAAAATTGCTTGCTCGACGTACGCCAAGTACGCCTTCGCGGCACAATTTTATGTCGCCTTGTTATCTGGCACTTCTGACGCGTTTAATTTTTTATAATATTAGTTTACTACTTACGAGCTAAAAATTTCAATAGTAATAAGGATTTACTTACTTGTCCAAAATCTCAGACGTAAAGCGTTCGTCACAACACTTACGGAGCTAAAGCTCATTGCTGCTGCGGCAATCATGGGGCTTAGCAAAATTCCGAAGTGGGGATACAGCACGCCTGCCGCAACGGGAATACCAATAGCGTTATAGAAGAACGCCCAGAATAAATTTTGCTTAATATTATTCATAACCGCCTTGCTCAAGCTAATTGCCTTGGGCACGTCCAAAAGATCGCTCTTCATCAGAACAATATCCGCAGATTCAATGGCGATATCCGTACCTGCACCAATGGCGATACCAACATCAGCACGAGCCAGGGCGGGGGCGTCGTTAATTCCGTCGCCAACCATTGCTACCTTGTGACCCTGTTCTTGCAAACGGCGTACGGTGCGCTCCTTATCTTCGGGGAGCAGTTCTGCTAAAACTTCATCCATACCAACTTGGCGGTGGATTGCTTCCGCAGTAATTTTGTTATCGCCAGTAAGCATAATAACTTTAATCTTCATCTTTTGCAATTTGGCAATGGCTTCGGCGCTGGTAGGCTTAACAGTATCAGCCACAGCGATAATGCCTAAAAGCTTATCGCCCTCTGCAAAATAGAGAGGAGTTTTGCCGTCGTGGGCAAGTTTTGCAGCGATTTCACTAAATTCGCCAAGGTCAATGTTTTCGGCAGTCATCAGCTTGGCATTGCCTGCGAAACATTTTTTGCCGTTGACTAAAGCTTCTAACCCTTTGCCGGGAAGCAGGCGATAGTCGGAGGCAGGGGGCAGTTCTAAATTGCGTTCTTCTGCGTAGTTAATAATTGGTTCAGCCAAGGGATGCTCCGAAAGCTTTTCCATTGCCGCCGCCAGA
>CALCUU010000292.1 GCA_937906915.1 uncultured Phascolarctobacterium sp.
CTTCAATGCCCAAAGACAAGGTTTGAGTTACGAGAATATCATTGAAGCGGTCAACGGTAAGACCGGGGAAAGTATCTGCTTCACCAAAAATCAGACGACAGCAGTTAAAATCCTTCTCCCCCATTACGGTCAGACGATAGTCCAGCGCGTAACGCAGGCGACGTTCCCAAAATGCTTCGTCAAATTTATCATTAGTATTAGTAGAAATAATGCGCACTCTGATTTTGGAAACATCGTTTACAAAACCGGTGCCTATATATTTACCCTTGTGGGTTACGACGTCAACCAAGTCACCATTTTGGTATTCGCCTTCCACTTTGGTTACTTCTTCGCCAAACACCCAAGGATGACCGGTGCGAGCAGCCTTTTCTCCTTTGGGGGTTACAAAAAATCTTGCGTAGTTGCGCATAGCTTAAACCTCTTTCGTTTTAAGATGAGTATAGTTTATCACAGTAGCTTTAAGCTGTACAGGAAAAATGCATTACACACAAAAGACTCCGACCGTCACCAGTCGGAGTCTTATAAATTCAGAATGTCCAATTAAATCAGAAAGCAGGAACTACAGCACCTTGATATTTGTCTTCGATGAATTTTTTAACTTCGGGAGATTGCAAAGCTTTCATGAGCTTTTGAATTTCCGGACGTTTTTCGTCGCCTTTACGGATAGCAACGATGTTAGCATACGGAGATTCTTTGGGTTCTTGGAAGATAGCGTCTTTAGTCGGGTTCAGTTTAGCTTCCATAGCGAAGTTGGAGTTGATAACGGAAAGGTCGGTATCGTCCATGGAACGCGGGAGCAATGCAGCTTCGATTTCGATAACTTGCAATTTTTTCGGGTTGTCAACGATGTCAGCAACAGTTGCGTTAACGCCTACGCCTTTTTTAAGGGTGAAGAGTTTTGCGCTTTCGAGAATTGCCAATGCACGGCCACCATTGGAGGGGTCATTGGGGATAGCGATTTTTGCGCCATCGGGAACAGCTTTGATATCTTTAATGGTTTTGGAGTAAACGCCCATAGGTTCAATGTGAACTTTACCAGCGGAAGCCAACGGTAATTTGCGATCGTTTACGAAGATTGCCAGATACGGATCATGTTGGAAGAAGTTAGCGTCGATTTCTTTGTCGTTCAGGGACAGGTTGGGTTTTACATAGTCACTGAATTCGATAACTTCCATTTTAACGCCTTGTTTTTCAAGGTTGGGTTTAATGAAGTTCAAAATTTCTGCGTGGGGAACCGGAGTTGCGCCAACTTTCAGAGCTGCAGCTTTTTCAGCTTTTTTGTCGCCGCCACAACCAACTGCTACCATAGCGATTGCCAACAATGCCAATGCTGCGATAAATAATTTTTTCATATACTTTCACTCCTTTTCTTTAACACAACTCTCAGAGTATACTGCAACAAAAAAACTCTTTCCGAGGAAAGAGCGTCGTGCTTTCCTCTCATCTTTCAAGATAATCTTGCAGGATTTAGCACCGTAGCCTAAGCTTGGTTGCCGGACGTCATAGGGCCTGTTCCCTCGGTCACTCTTGATAAGAGTGTGTCTGTAATTGAGATAATACTAACTTATGTAATATAATTTGTCAACAAAATTTTCAAAAAAAGAGGAACAGACCAAATCTGTTCCTCTTTTTGTAACATTTATTACTCTTTGCTATATTTAGCGATACCAACTTTGTAGAAGTCGTTGCCTTCTGCGTCGATAACTACGATTGCAGGGAAGTCTTCTACTTCGTAGCGACGGATTGCTTCAGGACCAAGGTCTTCGTAAGCAATCATTTCTTCGCCTTTAATGGATTGTGCGATTACAGCAGCAGCGCCGCCAACAGCAGCGAAGTAAACTGCGCCGTATTCTTTGCATGCGTCAATAACTTCTTGGCTACGCAAGCCTTTGCCAATCATGCCACGCATACCTTGTTGAATCATAGTCGGAGTGTATTTGTCCATACGACCACTGGTAGTAGGGCCTGCACTGCCAACAACTTCGCCCGGTTTGGTGGGAGAAGGACCAACGTAGTAAATTACGTTGTCTTTCAAATCCAAGGGCAATTCTTCGCCACGAGCCAACGCTTCAGTCAAACGTTTGTGAGCAGCGTCACGAGCGGTATAAATGTAGCCGCTAATGCGAACCACATCACCTGCGCGCAGTTCTTTAACAGTTTCTGCACTCAGAGGAGCTTTAATGTATTTAATAGTAGCTTCGCTCATAATACCCTCCTTATATTTCAGCTTCTGCACGACGTGCAGCGTGGCAATTTAAGTTTACAGCAACGGGCATACCGCCAATGTGAGTAGGTGCATATTCAATGTTTACTGCAACAGCAGTGGTGCTGCCGCCCAAACCGGAAGGACCTACGCCAGTTTTGTTAACAAGTTCAAGCAAAGTTTTTTCCAGCTCAGCGTATTGAGGATTGGGATTGTGCTCGCCAACCTTACGGCTCAAGGAATATTTTGCCAAAAGCGCAGCTTTTTCCATGTTACCACCAATGCCTACGCCTACGGTTACAGGCGGGCAGGGGTTAGGACCAGCACTACGCACGGTGTCAACAACAAATTTGATAACGCCTTCAACGCCGTCAGCAGGTTTCAGCATTTTCAATGCGCCCATGTTTTCACTGCCACAACCTTTAGGAGATACAGTAATTTTTACTTTATCGCCAGGCACGATGGTGGTGTGAATGATTGCCGGAGTATTGTCATTGGTGTTTTTGCGGATGAACAGAGGATCATCAACAGAAGATTTACGCAGATAGCCATTTACATAGCCATCAGCTACACCAGCGTGAATTGCAGTGTATAAATCGCCACCAACAAAATGTACGTCTTGACCAATATCCATGAACACTACGGTCAAACCGGTGTCTTGGCAGATAGGTACGTCTTTACGTTTTGCCAGTTCAGCGTTTTCTACGATGGTAGTCAAAATTTCTTTACCAAGGGGAGATTCTTCGGTGTCAATGGATGCTTTCAGTTTTGCAAGCAGTTCTTCCGGCAAATAGTAGCAGGAATCTTTGCACAGTTGACTTACAACTTTAGTTACTTCACTAACATTAATCTCTCTCATAGTTGCCTCCTTAGCGGCCAACACGTTTCAAAGTATTAGCTTTTACTTCTTCAGGGTCAACAATTTTACGAGCCAAACCTTTTTCAATAGCAACTTTAGCTACAGCAGCAGCTACAGCCGGAGCTACGCGCGGGTCAAATGCATCGGGAACAACATAGTCTTCGCGCAGGTCTTTTTCGTCAATCAAATCAACGATTGCCCATACAGCAGCAACTTTCATATCTTCGGTGATTGCGCGAGCACGAACGTCGATTGCACCACGGAATACGCCCGGGAATACGGTTACGTTGTTAACTTGGTTCGGTCTGTCACTGCGGCCGGTACCAGCTACTGCTACGCCAGCTTCTTTAGCTGCGTCATAAGTGGTTTCCGGAACAGGGTTAGCCAGTGCGAAAACAACAGCGTCTTTAGCCATGCTTTGCATAATTTCTTTGGTGAATACGTTAGGAGCAGATACACCAATCAAAACGTCAGCGCCTTTAGCTACGTCAGCCAAAACGCCTTGTACTTTATCTTTGTTGGTTACGGTTGCAAGGTAAGATTGGATGCGGTCCAGTTGTACGTCAATGCCTTCATAGAGAGCGCCCCAACGGTCAACCATGATTACGTTTTGTGCGCCCATGTTTACCAGCAAGCGACCAATAGCACTACCAGCAGCGCCACAGCCGTTAACTACGAATTTAGCAGTTTGGAAGTCTTTTTTAACGAAACGCAGTGCGCCCATTACAGCAGAAAGACAAGCGATTGCAGTACCGTGTTGGTCATCATGGAATACAGGGATATCGCAGATTTCTTTCAGGCGGTCTTCGATGTCATAGCATTTGGGAGAAGAAATGTCTTCCAAGTTGATGCCTGCATAGTTGGGTTCCAAGTATTTAACGGTTTTAACGATTTCGTCCGGGTCTTTAGTGCCCAAGCAAACGGGAACAGCGTCAACGTCAGCAAAGGTTTTGAAGAGAGCTGCTTTACCTTCCATAACGGGGATACCAGCTTCAGGACCAATGTCGCCCAAGCCAAGTACGCGGGTACCGTCAGAAACTACAGCAATCATATTGCCACGGCAGGTATATTCAAAGGAAAGGTTTTTATCTTCTTTAATGTCTTTGCAGGGTTCTGCAACACCAGGAGTATATGCCAAGGAAAGGTCATGGCGGTTTTCAATAGGTACTTTGCTAACAACTTTAATTTTACCGTTGTTATCCAAGTGTAATTTGATAGCTTCATCACGTAAGGTCATATTTTGTTCCTCCTAAATTTAAATTATTTAGTATTTAGTGACACTTCCATTTTAATTTAAATAGTGTACATTTGCAAGTTTTTAGTCTACACAAATTTAAAAATATGCAAATACTTTTTAGCAAATTATAAAATACTCGTGCAATTAAAACTTCGTCAGCGAAAATTTTCACCTTTATTTTGCAAAGGCAGAATATATTTTAGGCTCCTCCATTGGCAGTTCAATTATCTCTACTTGAGGCTTCTGTCCTGCGTGCAAGGTGAGCACTGCAAAGCTAGGCTTACTGCCACCGCGAGGTCTAGCAGGGCTTCCCGGGTTAATGAGCAGTACGTCACCATACCACTTTGCCATGGGAACGTGGGTATGTCCATAAACCACAATGCTGGTTTCTAAACGATGTGCCCACCACGCCAGCTCGCCAATCTCTCCGTGATGAAAATATTTATGACCGTGGGTAAGCCAAATATTAAAGCCTTCCTTTTCAAAAATTTCATCAGGATTTGCCAAGCCGTCCCTATCACAATTGCCACTAACCTTAATCACAGGCAAGCCTGTTAAAGTTTCCAGCACATTTGCGTCAGGAGCGTAGTCGCCAGTATGTAAAAGCAATTCTACCGGTGGAAGCAGCTGTACTATTTTGCGTATCGCCTGCTGACTACCGTGAGTATCACCAATAATGCCTATCTTCATTTTTTCTTTTCCCACAAAGCTACCAATTTACGGATTGCTTTGCCACGATGGCTAATCTTATTTTTTTCTTGAATGCTTGCTTCTGCCATACCCTTATGCAGTTCTGTAGACCAGAACAACGGGTCATAGCCAAAGCCACCTTCACCCAAAGGAGCGTGAAGCAGCATACCTTCGCAGATACCGTCAACTTCGTTGAGCACCTTGCCATTGGGCAAAGCCACTGCCAAAGCGCAACGGAAACGACAAGTACGTTTCACTTGGAACTTCATAATGTTCAAAAGCTTTTCGTTATTTTCAGCGTCAGTTGCCTTTTCGCCGGCATAACGGGCACTGCGTACACCGGGTGCACCGTCCAAAGCTTGTACTTCTAAACCGCTATCATCTGCGATGCAGGGCACACCTAATTTTTTAGCATAGTATTGTGCCTTCATACGAGCGTTGGCTGCAAAGGTACGACCTGTTTCCGCAGGCTCTTCCACTTCGTCAAAATCTGCCAAGCATTTAATTTCAATGGGCAGTTCCTTCATCAACACTTTAAATTCTTCCAGCTTACCCATATTACGGGTAGCAATTACTAATTCTTTAACCACTGTTTAAACCTCACTAAATTGTTTCGATGAAGCCATCCACAATTTGCTGAACGAAAACGTATTGCCAACGCTTCGTCTTTTTCTCTCGCAGTGCTTCGTCATAAGCCTTTTGCCTGCAAGAGGGGCAAATATCTCGCGGCAGGCAAACGATAAACGCACTTTGGTCACCAAAGCGGGTATCCTCTGCCGCAGTCTGGATGGTAAAGTAACCGCTACAGCTATTGCAGTAACGAATGGTCTCTACCTGCTGTTCACGGATGCCTTCTTCATCATAATAAATGTGCTTCTTACGCTGCCAAACGCCATTGCATTTTTGCAGCAGTTCTTTTTTCGTACTCTCACGATTGAAGTACAGGTTGCCTACTTGCTCAATAAGCTGGTCAACTCGTTTGTTGCAACGCGGGTCCTGCTTACGCAATTCGCTCATGTCAGGCTCCAGCACTTTGCTATAATCCATACCTGCCATAGCAAGAATTATACCTGTATTGACATAGGGCAAAGCACTTTCAACGGAGTAACCGCCTTCAAGCACAGCAATATCCGCTTGCAATTTATCTGCTAAGCGGGCGTAGCCTTGAGCTGTAACCGCCATGGAAGCCAAGGGGTCAGAAAAATGATTGTCCTGACCAGCGGAGTTAATAATAAGCTCCGGTTTGAAGTCTTCCAATATGTGGCTAATCAAGCCATCATACAAGCGGTGCAAGCCTTCGTCGCCTGTTCCCGGAAGCAAGGGCAAATTGATATTAGTACCCCAAGCACCGGGGCTGCCTGCTTCTTCGGGGAAACCTGTTCCCGGATACAAGGTACGTCCATCCTGATGGAAGGAAATGTACAAAGTATTAGGGTCGTGATAGAACACATCTTGAGAACCGTCGCCGTGATGCACGTCCGTATCAATTACGGCAATACGCTTCACGCCATAACGGCTTCTTAAATATTCTACCATTATTGCTTCAATATTGACAGTACAAAATCCACGAATACCGTGGACAACGCGCATGGCATGATGTCCGGGCGGGCGCACAAGTGCGAAAGCACGCTTAACCTCCCCACGCATAACTGCATCAGCGGCAGTAAGGCAACCGCCAGCAGAAGCAAGGTGAGCAGGCGTAATAAGACGGGCAATTCCCGGCACGCCAATGTGGGCACGCTGTAAATCATTTATCTGCGCCAAGCGAGGACGATATTCTTTAATCTCCTCGCAGTCAAACAAGCCCTCTTCCTCCAGCTGGTCGCGAGTGTATAACAAACGCTCCTGCCTTTCGGGGTGAGTGGGGCTAATCATCCAGTCAAATGCAGGGAAAAATACTAAACCGAGAGTGTTCTTCATAATTCTACCTCCCTGCCACTAATTTTATGTAAGATACCGGGCTTTAGCTGCATCCTTAAATTAAAGATGTCCCCCGTATCGTAATAGCTATGGATAGTGCGGAAATGTTCGCAGCTAATCAGCTCAACCTCCTGTCCCGGAAGCTGCCAATCTGCTGCCTGCTTGTGCAGCCAATCTGCCAAGATTTTTTCTGCAACTCTTTGTCCAAAACCGCTGGGTAATCTTTCACGCTTACCACTTTCCGGAATAATGTAGTAGCCATCCGTAGTATCAGCACGTAAGCCTGCGGATAAAGTAGGTCTTGCCAAGGCTGCGCCAATAGCGTTGGCAACCATTGCGCCTTGAGGAATTTCTACAGGCAAGCTCATTGCTTCGCCCACAGCTTTTACCAAACCAAGACTACCACCGCCTACGCCAATCAATTGGGCAGGCTCAAACTCCGTACCACGAATAACGTCATCAACGGTGTAAACAGGCTGCTTCGCCCATTCCACCAGCATATCTTTAATGGTAGCAGTAATCTGCTCCACAGCACTTGCCACAATTTTACCAGCTTCGAGTGCAGGCTCGCCTCCAAGTTTAGCAATAGCCTCGTAAGATTTAGCAGGCTCGCCAAAGCTAACATAACCTGCCACGATGAGAGCATCACTTAAAGTTGCAACGCTTCCTCCGATGGCAGCAGCAGGACCCTCACGTTCAGGACCAACTTGGTAATTGCCATCTGCTAATTTCGTAATCCTGCTATCGCCGCCAATACCAATGCTACGCATATGGAAGGCACGTACTGCAGTAGGATAACCGTTAATGCTAGCACCACGCTTCGCCATTAAGGGCAAACCATTTTCCCAAAAGGCAATATCCGTAGTAGTGCCACCTACGTCTAAAGAAATGCTGTTCACTTCGGGAGCAGCAAGAGCTTCAATGCCCAGAACAGAAGCCGCAGGACCGGTAAACACTGCTTCAACAGGTTGCTCCAAAGCAACGTTCAAGGGCAACGTGCCACCGTCAGCCTTCAAAATATGTACGGGAGCAGTAATTCCCCTGTTACCCAAAGCAAGCTGCACCTTTTGGCAGAACTTATCAAAAACCTTATACACAGCAGCAGCAAAATAAGCAGAATTAGTACGACGGACAAAGTTCAGCTCGCCACTAAGCTCACTGCCTAAGAAAACTTTTTTATAACCGCACTTCTTCAGCTCGTGCTCCAGCAAATATTCATTTTGAGGTTGGCGCACTGCAAACTTACCGCTTACTGCACATACGCCACTCCCCTTTGTATTCAGCAAATCACGATGCTTCGTCCAATCAATCTGCGCCGTAATTTTACCACGGTGGTCAACATAACCACTCACATAATACGGCGTCACAGGAAACTTACCCTTCACGTTCATTCCGGGACCAGTCATAACTGCTAGGAACACAGGGTCAATTTTATTTTCTGTCAAAGCGTTGGTAACAATGGTGCTGGAAATAACCACACGCTGTAATTTTTGGGCAACTCCGTCCAACAACACCTTGTCCAGCGCCGCCAAAATACTTTGCAAAACATCTTCGTGGTTTGTAGGAACCTTTGCCTGCGCCAGAATCTCTTTATCAGCAATCACAACAGCGTCAGTAAAAGTACCACCCACGTCAATACCTAATAGCATCCTTCCACCTCCTCACTTTATTTTACGCACAATTCATCTATTACTAATTCAATAAACATAGCAAAAAAACCTTTAAACATAGTAAAAAAGAAGCACCGAGTTTTCACTCGGCACTTCTTTTGATTTGGAGGGAGATTATCTAACTCAGTCTGCGTCAAAAACGTACACAACGCCTTTGCGAGAATCTTTTTGCAGTACGAAGTATTCAACGTCGCCTTTGCGGATATCTTCGCGGTCAGCATCAGCGGTGATATCTTCACCGATTGCCGGAAGAAGCTTGCCGTCAAGTTTTACGCCTCTAAGTTGTACGAAGGGCAAACCCTTGGTGTAAGAGAGACGAACCTTGCCGTCAGCATCAGCTTTAGCAACTTCAACCACACCGTCATGGTCAACATATTCCAAGGTTGCACCAGCGAGAGGTGCTTCTTTTTCATCTACGAGAACATATACGAATTGCACTTTGCCCGGAACTTGTTCACGGTGGGATGCTACTTTATAAGCGTCTTTAAAGGGGTTATATTCATGTGCGGAAACGGGAGCTTCAATTGCTACGCTCATTACCATTGCAGCGAGTAATCCTAACATCATTTTTTTCATAATTTTCAACTCCTTCGAGTTTATTCTAACCTTGCGGCTAGTTTTCTTCTTGTCTTAATTATAACAGAGTATTCCCACTTGTGCAATATGTTTTTGTGGCGAAATTGAAAATAATTTTCCGTTACATATTTTTACCAACGAGGTAATTCCAAAAGAATTGCTCTGCAAGGTGCGCCGTCTGCTCCTGCTAAGTTAAGCGGAGCTGCGTTCAAAAGGTACGCTCCTTCAGGAACATTTTGCAAACTAATACCTTCTAACAAAACAATTTCTGCGCCAAGTAACGCTTGATGAACTTCCATAGGCGCATCTACCGGACCAACAGTTTGAGCTTCGTTTCCCAAAAGCAATATCCCCTCCGAAGCAAACACCTCTGCTGCTTCTAAAGAGACTATCGCCTCGCCCTTAATTAAAATTCTTTCCCGTGCTTCCCAGTGCGCCTGCTCTGCCTTTTCCAGAATTATCTCCGCATCATCTGCAGTAACAATTCCGTGATGCTCAACTACATAAGCAGGCCCAACAAAGGTTTCTAAAAACATTTCATCTACAGCCTTCCCCTCTTGGAAAAAATGGAAGGGTGCGTCGATGTGGGTGCCATTATGAGCGCACATATTAAAAGCAGTTAAGTTGTACAAATCACCCTTGCTCATATCAGCAAGCAGTTGGCTTTGAGGAGCAGGGTCGCCAGGATAAACCTCACAGCTCAAAATCTCTTGAGATATATCAAAAATTTTCATAACACGCCTCCTAAAAATCTATCGTATAACCAATGTATAAAAACTAATTTATCTTTTATAATATATTACTCTGTTACAAAGCAAATCCCCTGCAACTTGCTTTGCTCAAGGAAAACTTTTTCTACACAAAGAGAAAACCACTCGCAGGGGATGTGCGCGAGTGGTTTCTCTAGGAAAGCTGTTTATGATGAATTTGATGGGAAGGGTTTGTAGCAAGTCTTCCTTGCTACGTCTTTAGTATACAACATAGCTGTGAGAGAACAAGGTCAAAAAAATGAACTAATTGTGAAACAATAACTCATCTAAAATTTTTATTCTTCAACTAACAGCTAGCTCTTTCTTAAAATAAGGTTCAACCATTTCTCCGCACTTCTGTCTGGACGCACGTCACCTTTTACCCAAAGTGCTTCCAGCTTCACGTCAGAAAAATTTTGTAAGAACTCGTTGAACTTTGCTTCGTCCATATCGGTGAAGTATCTTCCGTTACGTTCTCCTTCAAAGGTTCCATATTTAAAGGAAGTATAAATGATGCCTCCACATTTTACGGCGCGTATCATTTTCTGCATAACGTCTTTCAATTCTGCGTAAGGCAAGTGCAAAATAGAAGAGCATGCCCAAATTCCGTCGTAGGTTTCAATTTCGGAAAGCTCTTCAAAAAACATCTGCTTTACTTCTATTCCAGAAAGTTCACTGGCAAATTTGCACAGCTCTACGGAGCCATCTGTAGCAGTTACCAAAAATCCTTTGTCTAAAAAATATTTTGTGTCCCTGCCACTGCCACAACCAAAATCTAAAATGTGCGCTCCTTGCGGGAGCAAGCTTAAAAATTTATCCTGCGTCTCCGAAAAATCAACATTCACTGTGGCGTCAATGAACTCTTCTGTTTTTTCATTATAATAGTCTAAAGTGTTGAAATGTTGCATAAACATATTCCTTTACTAAAGCAATAAAAAAGGACGCTACAAAGCAACGTCCTAAAGGTTTTAAGTTGGTGGAGATGAGGGGAGTCGAACCCCTGTCCGAAAATATTGCCATACAACTTTCTCCGAGCGCAGACGCCATACTTTAATTCGCTTCCGCGGTGCCTAGCGACGGGCTCCTTGGTCGCTATCTCGATGAGTTTCCCTTACAACCGCCGAGAATAAGAAGCAAGGTATCCCACTGTTTGACTGTCATCCCTCACCCGTGGGAAGAGGCTCAGGCGACAGTTAGCAATTAAGCTGCTAAAGCGTATTCTTTGTTAGCGTTTATATTTAAACGTTCACTGATTAACGTGCTAGTGAGACCACGGCTCGCTTATCATACCGCACCTACCCCCGTCGAAACCAGTACATCCCCAATTCAAAAAGGTTATAAGTGGATACGCTACGTTAGTATTGTAACACGCTCCGTCTTAAATCGCAATTGACAAATTTGTAAAATGTCAAAAAGTCAACGATTTCTTTCTTTAAGAGCGCGATCCATTTCTCTTTTTGCATCCTTTTTAGCCAAATCCTGACGCTTATCGTAAAGCTTTTTACCAGTTGCCAAGGCAAGCTCCATTTTTACAAGACCATGTTTAAAATAAAGCTTCAAGGGCACAAGCGCCATACCTTTTTCTTTAACCTTGCCAATGAGCTTGTTAATCTCCTGTCTGTGCAAAAGCAGACGACGGTTGCGCAAAGGTTCGTGGTTAAAAATGTTACCGTGGTCATAGGGGCTAATGTGTAAATTATACACAAAGACCTCTGCGTTACGGGTAACTTGGGCATAGCTATCCTTCATATTAGCTTTGCCCGCGCGCAAAGATTTTACTTCCGTGCCGGTCAGGGCGATGCCTGCCTCGTAAACCTCGTGGATAGTATAATCGTGGCGCGCTTTTCTATTTTCTGAAATGATTTTTACTTTTTGTTCTGCCATAATTATCTTTTCTTCCTACGTTTTTTATCTTTCTTGACTTTGCCGTGCTTAGCGCTTCGTCTACCAGCTTCTTTATTTTTAGAGCCCTTGGATTTTTTAGCAACAAACTTTTTATTTTCTACAGTTGCTTTACCCTTAGACTTACTGCTTTTACTTACAGCCACGCTACCGGAACGTTTTTGTCCGTAAGCAGAGCTATGGTTTTGTCTGCCCAAAAGCTGTTGACGAATATGCTCACGCACGCCTGCGTTTTCTCCTGCCATGATGAAGTCGATGCTTACGTCTTGAATGTTTACCTGCAAAACTTCGATACGCACCTTGTCGCCCAAGCGATACTGTTTCTTGGTGTGAGTGCCTACCAAAGCGTAACGTTCTTCGTAAAAATCGTAATAATCATCCATCAAGCTGGAGATATGCACCAAACCTTCCACGCCGTTTGCAAGCTCTACAAACATACCGAAGGCAGTTACACCGGAAACCACACCGTCGAACTCTTCGCCAATGTGTTCTTCCATATATTCGCACATCTTCAGTTCCACAGTAGCACGTTCCGCTTCCGCAGCAGCACGCTCACGAATGGAAGAGTGTTCCGCAATTACGTCAAGCTTATCCGTCAAAGGCTCTGCCTTCGCACTGGTCAACTCAGGATTATGCATCCATTCACGCAACAGACGATGGACAATCAAGTCAGGGTAACGTCTGATGGGAGAGGTAAAGTGAGTATAGAACTTCGCCGCCAAGCCAAAGTGACCAATATTTTCAGTTTGGTACACCGCTTGCTTCATAGAGCGCAGGGCAACAGTGCTTACCAAGCGTTCTTCCGGTCTGCCTGCCATCGCCTTTACTGCACGTTGAATTTCCGCAGGGTCCATTTCTTCCTGAACTTTGAACTTCACGTTAAAGTTGGCAAGAAGCTTTGCCAGCTCCTGCATTTTATCTTCTGCCGGAATGTCGTGTACACGGTAAACGAAAGGCCATTTTTGCTTAAACATGTGTTGAGCAACAGTTTCATTTGCAGCCAGCATAAATTCTTCAATAACAGATTCCGCATTGCCATGAACACGTTGCACAATTTCAACAGGCTTTAGCTTATCATCTAAGATTACCTTTTGTTCCGGCAAATCAAAATCTATGGCACCACGTCTTGCACGTTTTTTGTGTAAAATTTCGCGCAATTCGTCCATAAGCTCTACCATTGGCAAAATGTCTTCGTATTTAGCACGCAATGCTTCGTCGCCTGCCAATATTTCCCGGACAATATTGTAGCTTAAACGATGGCGCACGTGGATAACCGCAGGGAAAATTTCGTAATCAAGCACCTTGCCCTCGCGGTTAATGTGCATTTCGCAAGCCATGGATAATCTGTCCACGCCCGCATTCAAGCTGCAAATGCCATTGGATAAACGCTCTGGGAGCATTGGCAATACCCTGTCAACAAGGTACACACTGGTGCCACGCTCACGAGCTTCTTTATCTAAAATGCTATCTTCTTTTACATAATAGCTTACGTCCGCAATGTAAACGCCAAGTAAAAACTCATCCATGCTTAATTGCTGCACGTAAACTGCGTCGTCCAAATCCTTAGCGTCTTCGCCGTCAATGGTTACAATGGGCAAATGACGCAGGTCACGTCTGCCGGCAAGCTCATCTTTAAGCACATTCTTAGGAATTTTCTTAGAAGCTTCGATAACTTCCGCAGGAAATTCCAAGGGCAAATCGTGTTGCTTGATAATGGATAAAATCTCTAAGCCCACATCACCAA
>CALCUU010000293.1 GCA_937906915.1 uncultured Phascolarctobacterium sp.
CACCCATGTGAAGGGCAATCTCGTTAATGCGAGCGTCTTGTTTAGAAACAAGCTTCGCCGCCACAATCGCCACACTGGTATTTTTAATTTGATGTTCTCCAGGCAATTTAATCTCGTAATCAGAATGGTAGTAGTCACCAGCGTGAAGGGTAAACTTTTGACCATCCATGGAGCTGGTAACTTCTGTTCCGTAAAACGCTTTGCCATAGAGATACACAGGAGCTTCTTTAAACATAGCCATGGTAACAATAGGGCCAAGAGCTTCCTCACCCTCAGCAGCAGTTACCACAGGAACCTTCTCCTTGATGATGCCTGCCTTTTGCATTGCGATACGCGCTACTGTCGCACCGCAACGGTCAGTATGGTCTAAGGAAACATTGGTAATTACGGATACCACAGGGGTAATGATATTGGTGGAATCCCACAAGCCACCTAAGCCAACTTCGATAACAGCGTAGTCCACCTTTTGCAAGTGGAAGTACAGGAACGCCGCCGCAGTCAGGATTTCAAATTGAGTAGGCTGCTCGCACACACCCTTTTGGACAATGCTATCCGCCGCCACTTTTACAGCAGTAATGGTCATAGCAAAGTCTTCGTCGCTGATGTCCTTGCCGTTAAGCTCGATACGTTCATTGTATTTCACAAGGTGAGGAGAGGTAAATTTGCCCACCTTCAAGCCTGCCGCAAGAATGATGTTGGTAATCATACTGCTGACAGAGCCTTTGCCATTGGTACCGGTAACGTGGACGGTCTTAATCTTTTGCTCCGGATTGCCCAGCTCGCGCAACAAGCCTTCAATGCGTTCCATACCAAGTTGGATACCAAATTTACCGAGAGAATCCAAATATTCTAAGCTTTCAACATAGTTCATAATTTATTCCTCAAGATAGAACTCCCCCAACCTATTCAGTTGAGGGAGTAGATTTTAATTACAGTGTCTTTAAATATTCAAGGCGTTCGAGGATGGCGTTTTTCTTGCCATTCAACTCTTCAGCCTTAGCTTTTTCTTTTTCGATAACGTCAGCAGGAGCTTTCGCCAAGAAGCCAGCGTTACCCAGCTTGCCTTCTACACGGCTCAATTCTTTGTCGATGGTAGCCAATTCTTTGTTCAAGCGTTGGTTTTCTTTTTCAACGTCAATCAAGCCAGCCAAGGGCAGGTAAACTTCGATACCGCTTACAACTGCAGCCATTGCGTTTTCCGGTTTAGCTGCGTCGTCAGCCAAAATGGTCAGCTCGTCAATAGCGCCCATCAGGTGAATGTAATTAGCGTTAGCTTCTACGCCACCTTTCAGGTCTGCAGCAGCAAGGAGGATTGCCGGAACTTTCTTTCCGGGCGGTACGTTAACTTCTGCACGCATGTTACGGATAGCTTTGATGCTGTCCATGATTGCGCCCATCAGGCGTTCTGCTTCATCGTCCATAAGCTCTTCTTTAGCAAAGGGCCATTCAGAAACCATAATGCTTTCTGCTTGGTGAGGCAGGCATTGGTAAATTTCTTCGGTGATGAAGGGCATGTAGGGATGCAAAAGTTGCATTGCGCTGGTGAGAACGGTAGCAAGTACGTGTTGAGCAGTTGCACGTTCTTCAGCGTTTTCTTTATTGTACAGACGAGGTTTAGCAAGTTCGATGTACCAGTCGCAAACTTCGCCCCAGATGAAGTCGTAAATAGTGCGGCCAGCTTCGCCCAGTTCAAATTTGCCAAGCAAATCGGTAACTTCTTTAGATACGTGTTGCAAACGGGAAAGAATCCATCTATCTGCCAAGGTGTAGGGAGCCAGTTTCGCATTGGGGTCATAGCCTTCAATGTTCATCAATGCAAAACGGGAAGCATTCCAAATCTTATTAGCAAAGTTACGGCTTGCCTCAATTCTCTCCCAGTAGAAACGCATATCGTTACCAGGGGTGTTACCGGTAATGAGCATGAAGCGCAGGGTATCTGCACCGTATTGGTCAATAACTTCCAGCGGGTCAATGCCGTTGCCCAAGGATTTGGACATTTTGCGACCTTGGCTATCACGAACAAGACCGTGGATGAATACTTTTTCAAAGGGAATATCCTTCATAAATTCCATACCCATAATGAGCATACGAGCAACCCAGAAGAAAATGATGTCGTAGCCGGTAACCAGTACGCTGGTGGGATAGAATTGATTTAACAAAGGAGTTTTTTCGGGCCAGCCCATAGTGGAGAAAGGCCACAGCGCACTACTGAACCAGGTGTCCAGAGCGTCTTCGTCTTGATGAATGTTAGTGCTGCCGCATTTGGGGCAAGCAGTCAAATCGGTACGGGAAGCGTGCATTTCGCCGCAGTCATCGCAGTACCAAACGGGGATACGGTGACCCCACCAAATTTGACGGGAGATACACCAGTCACGGATGTTTTCCATCCAGCCGGTATAAGTTTTGGTGAAGCGTTCCGGTACGAACTTGGTGCGACCGTCTTCAACACATTCAACAGCTGCTTTTACCAGCGGGTCCATTTTTACAAACCATTGGGTGGATACCAAAGGTTCTACTACGCTACCGCAACGTTGGCAGTGACCAACAGCGTGAGCGTGGTCTTCGATTTTTACGAGGAAGCCAAGCTCTTGCAGTTCTTTAACCAAGTTTTTACGACATTCGTAGCGTTCTTGGCCTGCATATTTGCCAGCTTCTTCAGTCATCAAG
>CALCUU010000294.1 GCA_937906915.1 uncultured Phascolarctobacterium sp.
CAAAATCGTTTGGTAACCTTTAGCCGCTGCCGCGCTTGCCAAACCAATCCCTGTGTTACCACTGGTAGGTTCGATGATGGTACTGCCTTCTTTTAAAAGACCTGCTTCTTCCGCAGCTTCAATCATAGCTACGGCAATTCTATCCTTGGCACTTCCCGCAGGGTTGAAGTATTCCAGCTTAGCCAAAATATTTGCAGGCAAGCTTAACGCCTTGCCATAATTATTCAACGCCAGCAAAGGAGTGTTGCCAATTAAATCTGTTAAATGTTCTGCAATTCTAGTCATAATAGTAATCTCCTTAAACCATATATAAATATATGACTCAAGGAGATTATATTCCCGAAAATCTATGACGTCAAGCTTTACGCAAGCGCCGCAAAATCAGCAGGTAGTATTTTATTGTTGTGCCATTTTAGCTTCGTGCTCTTTAATCAAATCAACAAGAGTAGTTCCGTCCACGATGTCATCAATAGCTTTTTGCATTCTTTTGTATAAATCAATGGTCATGCATTTATCAGTGTGCTCACAGTTAGCACCACATTCCAAGCAAGCTACAGGAACAAGGCTGCCTTCTACCAAACGAAGAATTTCACCAACGGTATAGTCTGCCGGTTCTCTAGTCAGGCGATAACCACCTTGAGCCCCACGAGCACTTTGTACCAAACCGCCCTTGCTGAGAAGATGCACTATTTGTTCCAAGTATTTATCAGAAATATCTTGTCTTTGAGAAACTGCCTTTAAAGGAATAAAACTGCCATTATGGTTCATGGCTAAATCCAGCATTAAGCGAAGAGCGTAACGCCCCTTGGTAGAAATTTTCATACGACCACAACCTTTCCTAAGATACTTTTATTTTACTACACCACTCGTATGATTTCAATTATAAAATACTAAAAAAGTATATTTTTAAGAAAACATTTTTCTTTTCATTAGCAATGAAACAAGTTTTGTGGTAGAATACTCCTGTATAGTTTTTTAGGAGGCATATTATGGACGCAGCAAAACTCGATAAAACCTTTAAATATTATCTGAACCTTTTCACCCAAGACGAAGAACTGGCAAAAATTTTGAACAAAGTAAGCTTCCCTGAACTGTTCAATCCTAAGTTCTTGGAAGAAAACAGCAAATGGACTTCCATGGACGATATGATTTGGCGCAGTGGCTTCGGTATCATGAATCTTTTGGAAGTTGAACAAGTAAACCAAGACAAATGGAACGAATACGTTGCAAAAAATTCTGATTGCGCAACTTGGCACGAATTTGGCAAGCTGGCAATGGTTAAATGGATGGAGTTCCAACTGGAAGAACATAAAAAGAAAAGCAACTAAGCTCTAAAAAATTTGAAGCAGGCAATTACGCCTGCTTCTTTTTATTTTATATACTTCATTTTTAATTAGTGGTCAGATTTCAAGCCCGCACCGCACATGGTAATGAGACAATCCTCTGCTACGCCATACAGTTCGCAGTAACGGAGGTAAGCTGCGTAATTTGCCGCAGTAGTGTGCTCGCAGTAAATTCCTTTTTTAGCCAAGGCAGCACGTGCTTCCATAATTTTATCTTCCGGAGCGTGGACAAATTTAATATCGTACTTATGGGTAAGTCTAAGCATTTCTTCCCCACGCATGGGCAAGCCAATGGCAATGCCTTCAGCGATTGTCGGTTTAGGAGTAACCTTGGCAGGTTTGTCCTCGCCTTTTTCTGCAGCTTGCAGAATCGGGTCGCAGTATTCGCTTTGCAGAGCAATAATCTTAGGCATTGCTTCGATTACTCCGCTTGCCAGCAAATGCTCTAACGCATAGATTGCACCTAAGAACAAGGTACCATTGCCAACAGGAATAAGAATGTGCTTAGGCATACGTCCCAGCTGTTCAAAGACTTCGTAAATATAGGTTTTGGTTCCCTCGTAGAAATAGGGATTATAAACGTGGTTGGCGTAGTAGCAGTTGTCGGTATCTACCTTGCTACGGCAAACATCA
>CALCUU010000295.1 GCA_937906915.1 uncultured Phascolarctobacterium sp.
AATGAATTTACCATGCATAATGAAGATTATATGTCTGCTATGGGTGGCACTGTTGTTATTAAAGATGGTAAAAGATTAGAAGCTGATAAAGTTGATTATCATAAATCTAAGGAATATGCAGAGACTATTGGTGATTGGGCGCGTCTGACTGATGTTGACGGCAGCACCTTAAATGCCGGTAAAATTGATTATGATATGAAAAATGGCGTCGCAAATGCAGTAGGTGGCGTAAAGATTGATAGCCCCGTCCGTAATTTGACTGCAACTGCTGACAAAGCTATTTATGAAACTAAGGCAAATGGTTATGTAGAGCTGATTGGTAATGCTCATGCAACCCAAGATGGCAACTCTGTAACTGGCGATAAACTGCGTTTAACCAATTCTAATGTGGCTGTGGCTGACGGCAATGTAAAGATTATTTACATTCCGGAAGAACAACCTGCTAAAGCTACAGATGAAAAGCAAGATTTGGCGTAAGCCTCAAGAAATAATGGAGGGCTAACCCATTGATTATTAGAACTGATAATTTAGTAAAAACATATGGAGAAAGAAATGTTGTTAACGGTGTCAGCATTGAAGTTGAGCAAGGTACTATCGTAGGTTTGCTTGGCCCTAACGGTGCAGGCAAGACAACAACTTTCTATATGATTGTTGGTATCGAAAAGCCTGATGCAGGTGTTGTTACCTTAGACGGACAGGATATTTCTGCTATGGCAATGTTTGAACGTGCCCGTGCAGGTATTGGCTATCTGCCTCAAGAAGCTTCAATTTTTAGCAAACTTACTGTTGAAGAAAATATCATGGCTATTTTGGAAACAACCGATTTGTCTGCTGATGAACGAGAAGCGAAGATGAATGCTCTTATTGAAGAGTTTCGTATAGAACATATTCGTAAGAGCAAAGGCAGTGCTCTTTCCGGTGGCGAACGTCGTCGTGTAGAAATTGCGCGTGCTTTGGCAACTGACCCTGCCTTCATTTTGCTTGACGAACCCTTTGCAGGCATTGACCCCATTGCTGTGGCAGATATTCAAGGTATGATTGCTCACCTTGCTAGACGTGGTATTGGTATTCTTATTACCGACCACAATGTACGTGAAACCTTGAGCATCGTTGATAAGGCATACATTCTGGCAGATGGCAGAATCTTGCTTCACGGCGATAGTAATACTATTTATAATGACCCCATGGCCCGTAAATATTATTTGGGCGATAACTTTACTATGTAGGAGGAAGGAAAGTGCGTTTACGATTATTAGACCGTTATGTCTTAGCGGAACTTTTGTATCCCTTTGTATTTGGCATTGCTGCTTTCTCCAGTATTTTTATTGCCAGCACTATGCTATTTAGAATTACCAAGTATGTTACCCAATACGGTGCATCTTTAGAAGCTGTTGGTCGCTTGTTCTTCTACAGCTTGCCGGAAGTAATTAACTATACCTTCCCTATGTCCATGCTTTTAGCAGCGTTGATGGCATTTGGTAAGCTTTCCGGCAGTAGTGAAATTACTGCTATGAAGGCTGGTGGCGTAAGCTACTATCGTATTGTTGCTCCTGTTTTGATTGTTGGCTTCTTGGTAAGTATGTTCTCCTTAGTGTGGGCTGAAAAGGTTGTGCCTGCGGCAAAAGCTAAATGCTCTGAAATTGTTGACTATGAAATTAAAAATAGTACCAAACCTACTGGCGAAACCGAGCATATCGTCATCAAGAGTTTCAAAGGTAGCAACCAACGCATTACCTACGCTAATTCTTTTGACGAAAAAGAAGGCAAGATGACCGGTATTACCATTGAAGAATTTGAAAAGGGACAAATCGTTCGTATTCAAACTGCTAAAGAAGGCTTCTGGGAAAATGGTACTTGGCGTATGGTAAATGGCAATGTATTTGCCTTGGATGATGAAGAAGGCGTAACCAGTACTGCTCATTATGCAGAACAAATTATTCCCATTGATATGTCTCCGAAGCAAATTGCTTGGGAACAAAAAGAACCGGAAGAAATGACCATTGCAGAATTGCGTGAGTACATTCGCTTGCTTGAAGAACGCAAGGAGTCTGCGGCGAAGCAATTGTGCGAAATTTATATGCGTATTTCCATTCCGTTGGCAAGCTTCTTCTTTGCTATGATTGGTGCTGCATTGGGTACTCAAAAGCAAAGAACCAGTTCTTCCATTGGTTTGGGTATCAGTATTATTGTAATCTTTATTTATTATGCAGTTATGACCTTTACTACTGGTTTAGGTAAAGGCGGCGCGATGCCTCCGTTCCTAGCTTGTATGCTGCCTAACATGTTGTGCTTGGGCA
>CALCUU010000296.1 GCA_937906915.1 uncultured Phascolarctobacterium sp.
TACTCATCCAGAGCAAAAGTGTTGAGTTCACTAGCTTCAACTGCAGTTCCCATTGATACAGATCCTAAAATAAGCGCTGTCATCAACATAGCTTTAGTCATCTTTTTCATAACTTCATCTCCTAAAATTATACTTAACCTTTCACGCACCCAGTCTTACATGGTCGTGCATTACTTACTTGAAATTCTAAACTATATAGCGACTATACACGCAAGCATTTTTTGAGAATAGTTCTCAAAAAGATTTATCATTTATTTTAGTAATGAGTTTCAATAAATTAAAACAATGAAAATCTCAACACATATAACAAAACACCCCACCAACCATTTCGGTTGACGGGGTGTTTTCTGCTTTACTCTCCCAAGTTCCTAACGATTCTTAAAATCTGTTCCTTGGAAAGCTGGCTCAAACTGTAGTAGCTTGCGCCCATAGCTTGGGCAACCTTTTTAGCTACGCCCAATTTTATGAAATCATTTTCCGTATCAATGACAACGGAAGTTATTTTTGCTTTACGAATTTTTTCTGCTATTTTGATAGCAGCAGTGACAGGATCGCCGCCGTCTTCCTCCACAGCGTTGGCTCTACCATCAGTTACCAGAACTAAGATAGGTTCCAGCTCGCTATCCTTTTTGTTGAGCCTTGCCAAGGTTAAAAGAGCAGTAGCCAAGCCATCAGCAAGAGGAGTCTTCCCGCCCGTAGGCATTTCTGCTAAACATTTTTGGGCAAGGTCAACGCTTCTAGTAATTGGCAAGAGCACCTCTGCTTTTTGACGACGAAAGGCTAACATGCCAACTCGGTCACGTTTTTGATACGCATCTTGGAGCATATAAAAGATTGCCCCTTTTACGGCACGCATTCTTTCACGTGCACCCATGGAACCGCTGGCATCTACAGCAAAAAGGAAAGTGTTACCAATGCGTTTTTCCCTTACCTTTTGGCGCAGGTCTTCTTTTTGAATGTTCAAGGCACAGCCATTAGCCTCTCGCATTTTTTGATAAGGCGCCGCCGCACGAATGGTAGCATCAAAAGCCAAGTCCTCTACCTTCGCTTTGGGAAGCTCTGCCCGCACATAGCGACCTTGCTTCAAATCAGTCTTGGTCGCGCTACGTTTACCACTACCTCTCCGCAAGGTAGTGTTCTTGCCCATATCAAGGACAAGCTTGGGAATTCTAAAGCTTCTGTCAATATCAGCAATCTGTTCTTCAGGAGCAAGCTGGTTGCTGTTTTGTTCTTGTTCCTGTTTTTCATCTTGCTCATTATTTTCATCACTGTCTTCGTTACTGCCGTCATCTTCATCATCAGGCAGTTGTGGAGGTGGAGGAAGTTCATCAGGTTGTTCAGGAGCATCGTCTTGCTCATCAGATTGTTGTTCTTGGTTTTCATCCTGCTCTTCATTTTCCTGTTGGTCTTGTTCCATTTCCTGAGCTTCCGGCGGAGTACGCATTCGATGAGCCAAAACATAAACAGCGGCTTCTTGCATATCCTTCGGTAAAATATAAGTGCGTTTTTCTAAAACAGCAATGGCACGAGCGGCTTCAAGCAGATAAATTTCTGCCCTATGTCCTGCGCAGAAGGCTTGTGCGCACATTTGCGCCGCTAGTTGCATCATAGCTTCAGTTACTTCTACCTGCTTCAATGTTTCACGTGAAACATTTACCAGTTCCCGTAACTCAGCAACGCTTTCGGCATACTGCTTTCTAAATTCCGCGATGTCTTTGCCATACGCCAAAGCACGTTTGATAATTTCTACTCTATTAGCAATCTCTGCTTCGCCTTGTACATCCACATACATTCCAAATCTATCAAGGATATGTCCCGGCAAAATTCCTTCTTCTGGATTCATAGTGCCAATGACAGTGTAGTTAACCTGGTGGGTGAAGCTGATACCGTCACGTTCCACATGGTTAAAGCCAGCAGTATTGGCATCAAGGACTGCAGTCAGGAGCTCTTGGCGAAGCAGGTTTGCTTCATCTATATAAAGTACATTGTCGTTAGCTTTTCCTAAAATACCTGGCAAGAAGCGACGTTCACCCTTACTAACAGCATATTCAATATCTATACTGCCAAAAAGCATATCTTCTGTAACGTTCAAGGGTAATTCTATAATCTTGCGCGGCGTGAGCAGTTCTTGGGCGGCACGGACCAAAGTTGTTTTTGCCGTACCCTTACGCCCGCCAATCAATAGCCCACCAGCATGAGGATTAACCAACGCAATAAGAATTGCCCTTTTTACCTGCTCCAAACCAACTACAGCAGTAAAGGGATATATAGCGTGCAGTAACATTCCGCATGCTCCTTTCAGGCTTCCTGTCCCAAGAAAGCTTCAACTTTATTCCAATCTAATTGTCCTTCTTCAAAAGGACGACGACGCATACGATGAGGCAGTACAAGTTTTGCCGCAGCTTTTACGTCAGCAAGCTCTACTTCGTTATGTTCATTGAAAGCAGCCAAGGTCAAAGCAGTTTTAATTACGGTAATATCTGCGCGGTGCCCGTCAACCCCCAACTCTACTGCTAATTTAGCAACGGTTTCCAAAAGTTCATCACTAATGGTAACTTTGGGCAATGCTTCACGAGCTTGCATAATTTTTACAGCAAGAGCTTGTTGTTCCTCTTGATAGCCTGCAATGAAATCATCTGCGTTATCTTCATAAGCCAAACGACGTTTAATAACCTCAACACGTTGGCTAGGGTCGTGTTCACCTGTAACAACTACGGAAAGTCCAAAACGGTCAAGTAATTGGGGACGGATATCTCCTTCTTCCGGATTCATTGTTCCAACCAAAACGAAACGCGCCGGGTGAGAATAAGAAACACCTTCACGTTCAACAGTGTTAATGCCCATTGCAGCAGCATCTAACAAAACGTCTACAACGTGGTCGTCCAAAAGATTGATTTCGTCAACATATAAAATGTTGCGATTGGCTTGCGCCAGAATGCCTGCTTCAAATTTCTTTTCACCATGTTTGATGGCGTGTTCAATATCCAAAGTGCCTACCACTCTATCTTCAGTAGCGCTAACAGGCAGTTCCACCACACGCATTTTAATGTCTTCAATGTGACAAACTGCATTAGATGCATAATTCTTTGCACAGTCATCGCAAAACAGATTAGCATTATGAGGATCACAATTAAATCTGCAACCATGGACAGCTTGCATTGCTGGGAGCAGTTCTGCCAAGGCACGCACTGCTGTTGATTTTGCTGTTCCTTTTTCACCTTTAATCAACACCCCTCCCAATGCAGGATTTATTACATTTAAGATTAATGCCATTTTCATATCCTCTTGCCCAACAATGGCAGTAAAAGGATATACTGCTGTTCTTTTCATATCTACCTCTCTCCAATTCTCTTTATAGATATGCGCTTCATTGCGCACTCACTTTTGTAGGCAACCTTCTCTCCACTTCCGTACCAACGAGCAAAGCAGCCGCCTCCACATAATTTAAAATCTGCACATTCCCTGCAAAAGGACATACTCTGAAAAATTTTGTTACTTACCTTTTCTACAAGTGCATTGTCTAAGCCGTCCTGCACATTGCCAAGATAAAAATCTTCGTTACCAATCAAGGAAGAACACGCATAAATTTTACCACTGGCATCTACAAAGGCGGCTTCTCCGTTCATAGCGTAACAATGTCCAAACTGGCGACAGCTTTCCGTACACAGAAGCTTTGCTCTTTCTGCTTGGGAGATACTAATTTTATAACCTGCCAATTGACTTAACTGCTCTACTCTTGCATAAACTTCTTCCATACTTTTTAACATTTGTGCTTCCGTAGGTGGTACTAGTCCGCTACCACGCCCTTGCCCTCGCAATAAATCGAAGCCAATCTTACGCACGTTGCCCAAAAAATATGCCATATCCACAATTCCTGAAAGTTCATCAACATTATCTGCAGTTACTACACAAGTAAGACCACAGGCAATGTTGTTACGCCTCAAAACCTCCAAGCCGTGTAAGATTAAATTGGTTGCCCCTTTTCCGTCCTTGGTCAAGCGCAATTTATCATTCACGTTAGGTTTGCCATCAAGACTTATCCCAATGGCAACCTTGTTTTTAAAAAGATACTGAGCAATTTGGTCAGTCAAGAGCGAACCGTTAGTCTGAATTTGCAAAACGGCAGGCAGCTTATTTTTCTGAACGTAGCTCACCGCCGCATGTAAGACTTTAAAATTTAGTAGAGGTTCACCACCACTAAACTGAATGATAAACTTTTCATTGGCAGGTAAACTGCTCACTGCCAAATCAATGGCAGCAAGAGCAGTTTCTACGTTCATTATATTTTTATCGTGCTCTGCAGCGTAACAGTAGCGACAAGCAAAATTACATTGCCCTGTTAAACTTAGCACCAAGTTTTTTATTTTAGGAGTTTGCATCACTGCGTTCCTCAATATCGCCCTCGATTGAAAGGTATAATTTTTGCAGCTCGCTCTTAGTTTCAGGCTTCGCATTCCACAAACCACGTTTTTCTGCTTCCAGAAGAACCTCTGCCATACGTTGCAATGCCCAAGGATTTACATCACGTAGCCATTCTTGAACCTTGGGGTCGAAGGTATATTTTTCTGCGTACTTTTCGTACATCCAATCTTCCATAACAGCGCTGGTCGCATCCCATTGATAGCTGTGAGCAATCATATTCGCTAAATCTGCTGCGCCTTTATAGCCATGCTTCATCATACCTTCAATATATTTAGGATTAATGGACTCACTACGGAAGATACGTTTAGCTTGTTCCTGCACGCTAAACATTTTAATTTTGCTTCTGTCCGTACTATCACCACAATAGGAACGTGGTGCGTAACCTTTGATGCTACGAACGGCAGCAATCATGCCACCGTGATAAGCGTTGTAGTCATCACTGGAAAGCATATTAGTTTCGTGATTATCTTCGTTTTTAATGGTAATGTCTAAGCTGCCCATACGTTTGCGGAATTGTTGGGGCAAAAATTTACCTTTAACCTTGCCTCCGTAGGCATGACCACCCCAACGTACATAAACTTCTGCAATATCGTCAATGGTTTCCCAATTCTTAGCTTCCAGTAATGCCGCAACACCTGCGCCGTAAACGCCTTGCTCGTCGCCAAAAATTCTAAAGGCAGCTTGTCGCCAAGCATCTTCCTTGCTCATACCTTCTGCTTCCAGTTCTGCACTATCTGCCAGCAAATGCTTACGGACATAGTTCAGTTCCACATCTTCGTCCAAACCACCAACAAGCAGAGTTGCTTGGTCAAGCAATTCCATAATGGTTGGCATGGTATCACGGAACAAGCCACTTATCCTTGCAGTAACGTCAATACGGGGACGGCGCAGTTCTGTCAAAGGAATAGGTTCCAAGCCGTTAATACGCATACTGCCTGCTTGGTAAATTGGGCGCACGCCCATCAGATAAAGGAATTCTGCCACGCATTGACCGTGACTGCGCATATTGGCACCACTCCACAAAACGATACCGATGTTTTCAGGATAGTGACCTTCCTCCGCAATAAAGCGTTCAATAACTTGGTCACCCAAGGTTTTACCAATTTCCCACGCCGCAGGAGTTGGCAAAGTGCGCGGGTCAACGCCATAGAAGTTGCGACCTGTAGGCAGTAAATCTGCACAACCACTAGTCGGTGCACCGGACGGACCAGGTTCTACATACTGACCTTCAAAACCACGGAGCATATTGTCTTGTTCTTGAGTAGTAAGCTGCAAATTAGGATAGATTGTTTCACAAATATAAGTGCAAACTTTTTCCAGCTGTTCTTTAAATTCTGCACTGCCTTCCTGTACCCAAGCCAACGCCAAAACTTTCTGC
>CALCUU010000297.1 GCA_937906915.1 uncultured Phascolarctobacterium sp.
AGATATCAGCAAGTTGGAAAATGGAAGTGCAAATCCTTCTGTCAAAACATTAAAGAAATTGGCAAAAGGACTTAACATGAGATTAAAGATAGAGTTTGTACCTTTAACTGATGTGTAAAGAAGATATTTCATCTAAAAAACTAAGGCGTTCCCAATTTTGGGAACGCCTTTTGTGTTGCGTAAAAACGATTTCTAGACAATCTTATAAAGTTTAAAGCCTTGGGTATCGCAGGAGACAAGCTTGTACTGCACACCGTTCCGTTCTTCTTCAAAGACAACCAGATGATTTTCGCCGTGAATGTGTCCGTAAACGCAATCCTTTACGTTGTACTTTTCTAGTAAGTCGGTGAAGAGGGTTTGCTCTGTGGGGGCAAAGAGGGGTGGGTAGTGGAAGGCTACGATAATATGCTCTGCGTTGTTAGCCTGTGCTGCTTGCAGGGAAAGCTCCAAGCGGATTGTCTCCCGTTGATAAATTTTTTGGTCATCTTCGTTGAAGTTATCAGAAGACGGCAAAATCCAACCACGAGTTCCGCAGATGGCGGTGCTTCCTACCATAATGCAGTTGTTCTGCAAAAATTGGAAGTGCTCGCCGAAGGTAGCTTCCATTTTTTTAAGGCTTGTCCACCAGTAATCGTGGTTGCCTCGCATCAAAATCTTTTTGCCGGGAAGCTGTGCTATCCACATTAAATCTTCTTCCACTTCGCGAAGCTGCATTGCCCAGGAAATATCACCGCAGATAATTACAGTGTCTTCTTCTGTGACGGTAGCTAGCCAATTTTCTTTTACTTTTTCTTTATGGTTTAACCAGTGCTCGCCAAAAACGTCCATTGGTTTTTTGGCAGGCTCGCCGGATAGATGTAGGTCGCTGATAGCGTAAATGCTCATGTTGAACTCCTTATGTTTTTTCTAACTAAAGTATAGCATAGAAACGCGTGATAAGCACTAGGTGCTTCTGTTGCGTTTTGGAGGGTTGGCAGGAAAATTTAAAGGTCATATAGAATATTAACTGATACGAAAATAAAAGTTTTTGCTGAACCAGCGAATTTGATTCAGGAGGATACATATATGGAATTAACTGCTGTTGCTCAATTGCGACGTATGGTGTTGGAGCATTTAGCTCGCTACACTTGGGAAGACAGGCTCATTGAGAGCGTGTATGATATTTTGCAAGAGGTACGTGAGGATACTCCTCGCTATCGTTGCTGTGTTTATAAAGAAAGAGCAGTTTTGAAAAATCGTGTTGACATGGCCCTTGGTCAAACCTGCGACCAAAATATCATTGAAGCTTCTAAAAAAACACTGCGCAATGATATTGACAAAAGTTTGCCCGTTATCGACGTGCTGCCTGTGGCTTGTGACCAATGCCCCATTGATGCTTATTATGTAACTGATGCTTGCCGTCACTGCATTACTCATAAATGTATGAACAACTGCCCGAAGAAAGCTATTAGCATTATTCAGGACAGAGCCTTCATCGACAGAACAAAATGTGTGGAATGTGGTCGCTGTAAACAGGTTTGCCCCTACGGCGCAATCATTGAAATTCATCGTCCCTGCGTACGTGCCTGTGCGTTGGGCGCGATTACCATTGGCGAAAATAAAAAGGCAAAGATTGATCACGAGATGTGCATAGAATGTGGTGCGTGTCGTGCAGCTTGTCCCTTTGGCGCAATTGACGAGCGTAGCAGTATTGTGCCCGTAATTATGAACATTAAAACCGGCTCCAAGGTTATTGCCATGGTTGCTCCTTCCATCGTAGGTCAGTTTGGCTTGAAGGTTAAGGCTGACCAAATCTATACTGCTCTTAAAATGGCAGGCTTCTCCGAAGTGGTAGAGGTTGCCGTTGGCGCAGATATTGTCAGCGTGGAAGAGGCTGAAGAATATATTGAAAAGGTTCCTGCAAAGCAACCCTTCTTGACCAGCTCCTGCTGTCCTGCTTTTGTAAACCTTGTGAAAAAATATGTGCCTGATGCTGCAGATAAAGTTTCTCATACCGTTTCTCCCATGGTAGCGACTGGTCGTTGGATTAAGGAACAGTTCCCCGAAGCTGTTACCGTTTTCATTGGCCCCTGCATTGCGAAAAAGAGCGAAGCTAAAAAATATCCCGAATATATTGATTACGTGCTGACCTTTGAAGAAGCAATGTGCCTTATGGAAGGCAAGGATATTAAGGTAGAAAACGTGGAAGCTGCTGAATTTGAACGTGACGGTTCCAAGGTTGGCTTGGGCTTCCACTTAGCAGCAGGCGTGACTGCGGCGGTGAATGCTACTGTTGCTGCAAAAGGTGGTAGCGTGCGTGCTGCCCACTACGCTGCAGGCGTGGACAAAATCGTAACTGATTTGACCGCAGTAACTAAAGGCGAAATTGATTGCAGCTACTTTGAAGGTATGGCTTGCTCCAATGGTTGTATAGATGGCCCCGGTACTATCGGCGACTTCCGCCTGACAAAAGTTGCTTTGAGTAAATACGCAGAGGTTGCTCCTGTAACTGCTGCTGTGGATAGTAAGTATACTAAATAATTAAGCTGTTATAAATTATATGCGAAGGGTGTACTGCCCTTCGCATTATTTTAAGAAAAAGTTATTCACTGGGAGGTGAATACGATGTCTGAATATCTCAGAAATGTAGCCATAGGCAATGAGCCTGCCGATGTTTTGATTAAAAACGGCAGGGTTGTCGACGTGTTGACCGGAGAAATTTATGAAGCTAACGTTGCCATTGCTGACGGAGTGATTGCCGGAGTGGGTGATTATCACGAAGGCAAAAAAGTTGTAGATGCTACGGGCAAGTACATTCTGCCCGGGTTTATCAATACCCACTGTCACGTGGAAAGCTCTATGGCAACTCCACAAAATTATTGCGCTGAGGAACTTCGTTGGGGCGTAACCACTTTGATTACGGACCCTCACGAAATTGCCAACGTTGCCGGAGCTAAAGGCGTTAAGTATATGCTGGAAGCTACCCGCAATTTGCCTGTTAATTATTACGTGCAAGTTCCCAGCTGCGTCCCTGCTACTCCCTTTGAACACGCAGGTTGCGTAATGGACGCAGAGGCAATGGCAGAACTGCTTGACTTAGACGGTGTTCTTGGCTTGGGCGAAATGATGAACGTGCCCGGAGTTTTGGGCAATGCGCCTGATGTACTGGCGAAACTGGAATTGTTTAAAGATAAAATTATAGACGGACACGCTCCCATGGTAAGTGGCAAGGCTTTGCAGGCTTATGTTGCCAGCGGCATTGATACTGACCATGAAAACATTTCTTGGGCAGAAGCTAAGGAAAAGCTGCGTGCAGGACTTGCCGTCCTTGTGCGTGAGGGGAGTGCTTCCAGAAATTTAACTGCTCTCATTCAAGGTGTAGTTGCTGACGAAGTTGATACAACTCGTATGGCTTTTTGTACGGACGACAAGCATTTGGCAGATATTCGTCATGAAGGAACCATTCGTTACTGCGTTAAGGAGTCCATTGCTTTGGGATTGGAACCTATGCGTGCTATCCAAATGGCGACCATTAACGCTGCGAATATTTTTGGCTTGCGTAGGCTTGGTGCCATTGCTCCCGGTTGGCAGGCGGATGTTCTCGTTGTGGACAATCTCTTTAATTTGAAACCGGAATTTGTTTTCCACAAAGGGGAAGACGCTTTGGTTAGCTTAGAGGCGGCGCCTGTTGTTGTGCCTGACGAAAGCCTTAGCGGTAGCGTGCACGTTGCAGATTTCACTGAAAAGGCTTTTGACCCTGCACAATTTGCTGAAGATAAAGATTACCCTGTTATAGAAATTTTGTCTGGGCAAATTGTTACGGAGCGAGGTAGCGTTCACGGTAAGGATGTTGCCCGTTTATTAAATGAAGGAAAATTATGTATGCTTGCAGTTTTGGAGCGTCATCACGCTACAGGAAACATTGGCATAGGCTTGCTTCGTGGCTACGGTTTGGAAAAAGGTGCGGCGGCGACAACTGTTGCTCATGATTCCCACAACCTTTTGGTGGCGGGGACAAACTCTCGCGATATGTACGTGGCGGCGCAAGAACTTATCCGCGTGCAAGGCGGGTACACTCTGGTGCGTGACGGCGAAGAGGTGGATACCTTGCCCTTGCCAATTTGCGGTTTGATGAGTGACGCTCCTGCTGACGAACTTATTCCGCGCCTTGACGAAATTACCGCTAAAGCTTGGGCAATGGGCGTGCCTCGCGACATTGATGCGTTCATTACGCTCAGCTTTATGGCGCTACCCGTAATTCCCAAGTTACGCGTCACTGATATTGGCATATTTGATGTAGAAAAATTTGAATTTATAAGTAATCGTTAATACAAAATTTATTTGTTTACAAGCAACGATTCGAAAAAAGCAGCGTCGCGTTTGAGTGTTGCGGTAAACAATAAATTTTGGTACGAATAAGTGAGGGGTAAATATGTATAGAGAAACTTCAAAATTAGTAATATATCGCAACTTAGATGCAGATAACCTGCTGTTCCCGTTAGCAGACATCTGCGAAAAATTTTACACCGGCAATTACCAAAAGGAACAGCTCATCACCAGCATCTATGAGCAAATCCACAAGCTTCTTGACGTTGCTACCGTCTGTGGTTTTGACACCAACCTGTGGCACAACTATTTGACTTACCTTTTGGTAAGCTGCGAGAACCCCTTTAGCATTACCTGCGAAAAAGAGGGTGCTTGCGTTGGCAGTGTAAACCAATTTGCAAAAAGCGACTTTGCTATTTTCAAAAAGCTTTTTGATTATGACTTCGCTCCTTTGGAAAAAGAGCTGGGCATTAACTGCTTTAGCGTCATTAGCAATTACCATTCCGTTAAAAAAAGTGAACGTCGCTACAATAAAAATATCAGCGAGCGTGTGCAGGAGCTTAGCGCTGCCATTGAACAAGCTGCTGATGAAAACGAAATTTTTGACTTGGTGACTGGCTTCTACAAAGCTTACGGCGTAGGCAAGCTGGGCTTGAATAAAGCCTTCCGCATCGTCCACGAGGATAATGGGGTAGAGCTTGTACCCATCAGCAATACTGCTTCCGTAGATTTTGACGATTTGATTGGCTACGAACTGCAAAAGCAACGCCTTATGGAAAATACCGAAGCCTTTGTGCAAGGGCGTAAGGCAAATAACGTACTGCTCTTTGGTGACAGCGGTACCGGTAAATCCAGTAGCATCAAGGCAATTTTGAACAAGTACTATCCTCAAGGCTTGCGTATGATTGAAATTTACAAGCACCAGTTCCGCGATCTTTCCGCAGTTATCGCACAGATTAAAAATCGTAACTACCGCTTTGTAATTTATATGGACGACCTTTCCTTTGAAGATTTTGAAATTGAATACAAATACTTGAAGGCTGTAATCGAAGGTGGTTTGGAAATTCAACCCGACAACATTTTGATTTACGCTACTTCCAACCGTCGTCATTTGATTAACGAAACTTGGAAGGATCGTAATGATGTGACCATTAACGAAGGCATCCACAAATCTGACACCCTGCAGGAAAAACTTTCCTTGGTAAATCGTTTTGGTTGCACAATTTACTACGGTCAACCCAGTTACAAGGAATACTTCCACATTGTTAAAGAGCTTGCTCGCAAAAACGCTCTTGAAATTGACGATGAAGCTTTGAAGAAAGAGGCTACTAAGTGGGAAATGGCACATGGTGGACTTTCTGGTCGTACTGCTCAACAATTTATCAATTATCTTGCTGGCGCAAAAGGCTTATAAAAATTGGCAACCCTCAAAAAGTTTGAATATCCTAATAAAAAAGGCGTTCTCGAATTTTCGAGAACGCCTTCTGTTGTTTTTAG
>CALCUU010000298.1 GCA_937906915.1 uncultured Phascolarctobacterium sp.
TGGTAGGCGCTCTCTTTGGCGTAAACGTATTTACCCTGTTGGGTGGCGGTACCATTGTTTCCGTACTTGTTGGCTTGTATACCAATAGCTTCAACGCTGGCAACATTCTTGGCTTGACCGGTAAAGGCTTGTCCGGTATGTACGAAATCTCCATTATCGCAATCTTGGCAGCGTGCATTAGTGCGTTAGTAAGAATGAATGGTGGCTTCAAATGGATTTTGGATAGCGTTCAAGGTAGAGTAGGTGGCTACAAAGGCGGTCAATTTGGTATTGGTGCCCTCGTTTTGATGATGGACTTTGCAACTGCGAACAACACCATCGCAATCGTATTGGCAGCTCCCTTGGCAAAACAAATTGCTAAAACCTTTAAAATTTCTGCTAAACGCAGTGCTTCCTTGTTGGATATCTTCTCTTCCGTTGGTCAAGGCTTGATTCCTTACGGCGCTCAACTGCTTTCCGCAGCAGCGCTCACCGGTCTTACTCCTTTGGTAATTATGCCTTACCTGTACTATCCCGTATTGATGCTCGTGTGCGTTGTAGCATACATCTTGATGAGCAAAGAGGGCGAATGATTTAAAAATAGACCAGTAGTAGAAAGTATGATGCTTTCTGCTACTGGTTTTTGTATTTAATCAAGCAATAAAACATTTAGTGTACTATAGAAGATAAAATAACTTCTTTTAACTGTAAAATGTTTTAGTTTATGGTACAATTGTAATAACAATTTCATATTAGCTAGCAATAAAATGAAAGACTATGGCAAAGACTGAAGCTTTTAAAATGCTGACGTGCCATTAGGAAGGAGTAAGCTATGATTACTGAACGCGAGATTTATTTGACTAACCCTGAGGAAAAAAGAAAAGTTGTAGAGTTTCTGGAAACTTTCCAACTGACCTTTACCGGCAATATTGACTACACCATGGGTCTTTACGACGATGATGAACTTATCGGTACTGGTTCCTTGGGCGGACGTGTAATGCGTGATATCGCAATTAAGCTTTCTTACCAAGGCAGAGGCTTGACCCGTCGTATTATTCGCAACCTGCAAATCGAATCCTATCGTCGTGGTGTAACCGGTAACCAAGTTTATACTAAACCGGAAAACGTTGAAGTATTCCAACATGTTGGCTTTAAAAAAGTTGCTGTTGCTAAACCCTTCGCTGCACTTTTGGAATCCGGCACCAATACTTTAGACGAATATTTGGAACGCGTAGGTCGCATCTTGGGTGCAGGCAATGGTAAAAAACGTTCTGCAATCATTATGAACTGCAATCCCTTTACTTTGGGTCATCGTGCTGTAATTGAAGAAGCTGCTCGCAACAGTGACGAAGTAGTTATTTTCGCAGTACAAGAAGACCGTTCTGCAATTCCCTTCTCTGACCGCTTTGCATTGATGAAACAAGGCGTTGCTGATTTGCGTAACGTTGTTGTCATCAGCGGTGGTGACTACATCGTTTCCAACGCAACTTTCCCCACTTACTTCATCAAAGGTACTGACGAATTGGCAGCACAAACTCGTTTGGACGCAATGATTTTTGCACAACGCATTGCTCCTGAATTGAACATCACTGCTCGTTACGTTGGTGAAGAACCCAACGATAAAACTACTATGGCTTACAACCAAGCTATGAGCGAAATTTTGCCGGAAAACGGTATCGAATTGTACATCATTCCCAGAAAAGAAATCAATGGCGAAGTTATCAGTGCTTCCAAAGTGCGCAAGGCTGTACTTGAAGGTAACTGGGAAGCAGTGGCAAGCATGGTTCCGAAAAGCACCTTGGTTTACCTGCAAAGTGAAAAGGGCAACGAAATTGTTAAACGTATCGAGCTGATGGAAACCATTAAAGGTGGCATCCGCTAAGTTGTATATAGAAAAGACTCTGGAATTTTCCAGAGTCTTTTTGTATATCGTGCAAAAATTTTTTAAAAGTCATAGTAAAGTCATAATTCCCCTTTATACTAACGGTAGAAACAAAACTTACCAATAGAAAGAAGGGAACGATATGACTAGCAGATTGAATGTATTGAAGAAAACTATCGCCATCGCATTAGCTACTGTGTTTTTTAGCTTACCTTTTGCAGATATTGCAGCAGCTGCTCCAAGACACGAAGCTCCACCGCCGCGTCACGAACAGCGCGTAGAACACAACCGTCCCAAGGTACATCGTAAAGAACACGCTAAACATCCCGCAGTTCATAAAGCACCTCGCCATAAACATAAGGTTGTCGTGCATCGTCCTGCTCCACCGCCGCCTAAGCATCATAAAAGAAGTAATGATGGCAAGGTTGTTGGTGGCATCATCTTAGGTGCAATTTTGGGTGCAGTAATTGCGAATAACAACTAAATGACGACAAAAAAGACTCTGGAAAATTCCAGAGTCTTTTCTTTTGGTGATCCAGGAGGGATTCGAACCCCCGACCCACGGCTTAGAAGGCCGTTGCTCTATCCGACTGAGCTACTGAACCATGTCTATTATGGAGCGGGCGATGGGAATCGAACCCACAACATCAGCTTGGAAGGCTGAGGTTTTACCACTAAACTACACCCGCAATCACAGCGTTTCTACAATATTCTATTGGTCGGAGCGGCAGGATTCGAACCTGCGACCCCCTGCTCCCAAGGCAGGTGCTCTACCAAACTGAGCCACGCCCCGAATACAAAGGATATTATAACTGTTCAGACTATAAAAGTCAAGGTTTAAATGTTGTTACAGCACAAATTCTACTAAGCAGCAGAGTTGGTCAGCTTCTTTGTAAATGGCAACAACATAACCGTTTTCGGTGGAAGCAAGCTTAATTGTAGCAGCATCGTCTAAAAGCAAAGCTTTTTTGAAATTGATGCGGATAGCTTGGAAATTTTGCTCTGCATATAAATCTTCAGGCAGTACTTCCATGGCGAGGGCAAGGTAGGTTGTGTTATGTACGTGCTCGTTAAAATCAATATCGTTTCTGCGAATGATAAGAGTTTTTTCTGCAATAAACTCTTTAGGAGCAGCAATTTTCTTGATGGGTGCTTCGATAACAGTATCAGGTTCAGGCTTGTATCTTGCCAAATCTGTATCGCTAAAGCGTACGGGTCTATTTCTAACCAGGTCAAGGATTGAGATATAGGCTTGCGCTTTTACGCAGGGGTTGCCGTCAGTATCCATCAGTAAAAATTCGCGGGTGCTGCTGAAAGTGCTAATGTTGCTATTAACCCAAGTCTTAATGCAGAACTTTTCATTATTGGCAGGCAAGTTCAAAATACGAATATCCCAGCCTGTCATAATCCAGTTTACAGCGTTTCTGCTACGCTCCAAAACATCGTCACCGGTTAAGGCAGCGTGTTGCATGGCAACGTTGTCAAAATGATTGAGGATAGCGTTAATGGTAATTTTACCGCTAATGCCCCATGTATCTGAAAGTGGTTGTACTTCGTGTTCAAAAAACATCTTCGTTCTCCTGTAACGCAAAAAGTTTTATTGTTCCAATGTTTAAACAGTGGTCTTACGCAAGTGCATCTTTTTATAAGCTTCTTCAACGGTCATAATTTTCTTGGTGTTCTTCAAAATTCTTTTGGAACCACGTTCACTGCTGTCGAAGCGCACTCTAATATCGTTATCATATACGGCAACAACTGTGCCGGTACCAAAATCAACGTGTACGATGCGCATATTCACGTAAAATTTCAGTTTGTTGGCTTCGGTTGCTTTTTTCTTATTGTAGGTAAATCTTCTTTCCATAGTCTTACTCCTCATATACTGTTCTCTTAAGTATAGCATAAATTGGGGAAACGTATGCACACTACAAAGATAAAATTTTTTACACACTTTTCTTATTCGTGTTTAATGCTTAGTATGATTTTTTATGGTATAATTGTAGCAGTAATTTT
>CALCUU010000299.1 GCA_937906915.1 uncultured Phascolarctobacterium sp.
AGTGCGATAATCAAGCTCAGAACGAAGCAACCAGAGAAGAAGTACAGGGTTAAGCTGTAGCTATGGGTGCGTTCGTAGATGAGGGAGAGAATCAAGGGACCAGCGATACCAGCCAAACCCCAAGCTGTCAGGATACGGCCGTGGATAGCACTAAGCTGTTTGGTGCCGAAAAGGTCACTCAAATATGCAGGCATACAGGAGAAGCCACCACCGTAGCAGGTGATGATGATGAAGATCAGCGCTTGGAACATAAAGCTATCGGTTACGCTTGCCAAAAGGTAGAAGGCTACGATTTGGATTGCGAAGAACAGCACGTAGGTGTTACGGCGACCAATATAGTCAGACAGGGTGGACCAGGCAATACGTCCGCCACCGTTCAAAAGACCAATGATACCAACCATGGAAGCTGCTTCTAACGGAGACATTTTGATAACTTCTTGTGCCATGGGGGAAGCTACTGCCAAAAGACCGATACCACAGGTGATGTTGGTGAAGAAAATCCACCACAGAGCTGCGAACATCCAAGTGTGCATTGCTTCTTGCGCAGTATATTGAGGACCGGTTACTGCAGGGTGATTTACGGGGAACTTAGTAGAACCTTCCGGCAGGGGAGCAGTTTTAGGAGGCTCCAAGTACAGTGCGGAAGAAACCATTACTACGAAGTAAACGCAACCTAAAATCAAGAAGTTGTTAATCAAGCCATATTTAGCAATTAAGATTTGCATTACGGGGCCAGCAATTAGGCTTGCAAAGCCAAAGCCCATGATAGCTAAACCGGTAGCGAGACCACGATTGTTGGGGAACCATTTTACCAAGGTGGATACGGGGGTGATGTAACCAGTACCCAAGCCAATACCACCGATGACACCGTAGAACAGGTACATCAGGATTAAGCTTTCTTGCTTGAGGGCAAAGGCTGTACCAAACATGCCCAAAGAAAAAAATGTAGCAGAAACAAGACCACTGCGACGCGGGCCATATTTCTCTACATAGCTACCTAAGAAGCCTGCGGAAAGACCCAAGAATAAAATCGCAAGGGAGAAGGTCCAGGTTACGTCCTTCAAGGAGAAACCCATTGCTTCCATGATGGGCTTGGTGAGTACGCTCCAAGCGTAAACACTGCCGATACAGATGTGAATACCGATTGCTGATAAGGCGATGAGCCATCTGTTCTTGGTTTGTTGCATTGTGATAACCTCTTTTCGTCAGAATATTGTTCTAGAAGCACTTGCCACCCCTAAAAACAAAAATCGCCCGGGCTCAAGTGCTTGCCCAGACGGTCGGCATAATCACAATGCAGTACACGTGGTTAACTCCACTTAATTCCGTCAGCACTACATTGCTTTATTAAGTTATGCCTTTATTATAACGGATTTCGCCTGTTTGTCAATACGTTTTCAAAAGTTATTTAATCGAGATGTTGTATGTTGAGGATAATAACGACACTAAATATAGTAATTGTGATAAAGCAAAAAAGTGTATTGACATACAAGGGTAAGACTTGATAAGATATACAGGTAATTAAAAATCAAAAGACTATGATGGGGAGGTTCCCTGCAAAGCAAAGCTTTTAGAGAAACGGCGGTTGGTGCAAGCCGTAGCGATGTAGCAGGTTATGTAGCCCTTGAGTTTTTCTGCTGAAGTAGTAGTAGGCAGAAACGTGGATGCACGTTACGCATATTGAGTGCTCAACATTCGTGTTGGGAAAATAGGTGGTACCGCGTTAATACGTCCTGTTCTAAATTCAGAACAGGACTTTTTCATTATTATCAATGAAAAACGTTAGAAGTGCTGGAAGACGAGGAATATCGAAATTTGTGAAGCGAAGGCGTACTGGTGGTACGTTGAGCAAGCAAATGAGATATGACAAAGCATAACGGTGCTTATAGCGTTTTTATGAGAGGAGATTAGAAAATGGGCGAAGAACACAATATCCCGAAGGTTTATGACCCCGCTTCCGTTGAGAAGAAATGGTATAAATATTGGGAAGACAATGGTTATTTCCACGCAGAAGTAGAAGAAGGCAAGGATGCATTCAGCATCGTTATTCCGCCTCCGAATATTACCGGTCAATTACACATGGGTCACGCATTGGACAACACCCTGCAAGATATTTTGATTCGTTGGCACCGTATGATGGGTCACAACACCCTGTGGATGCCCGGCTATGACCACGCAGGCCTTGCTACCCAAATTAAAGTAGAAGAAGTAATCAAAAAAGAAGAAAACAAAACCCGCTATGACCTTGGTCGTGAAGAATTCCTGAAACGCGTTTGGATTTGGAAAGACCAATATGGCGACCGCATCATCAACCAATTGAAATGCTTGGGCGTTTCCTGCGACTGGGAACGCAAACGCTTTACCATGGATGAAGGCTGCTCTCAAGCTGTACGTGAAGTATTCTGCTCCTTGTACGAAAAAGGCTTGATTTACAAAGGCACCCGCATTACCAACTGGTGCGTAAACTGCAACACCGCTTTGAGTGATATCGAAGTAGAACATAAAGATGACGCAGGCAACTTGTGGTACATTCAATACCCCGTAGTGGAAGAAGAAGGTACCTTCCTGACCATCGCTACCACTCGTCCGGAAACCATGCTTGGCGATACCGCAGTAGCAGTTAACCCGGAAGACCCCCGTTATGGTCACTTGGTTGGCAAACATTTGCGCCTGCCCATTACTGACCGCATTATCCCCATCATTGCTGATAGCTATGTAGATTTGGAATTTGGTACCGGCGCTGTAAAAATTACTCCGGCACACGACCCCAACGACTACGAAATGGGTATCCGTCATAAACTGCCCAGCATCGTTGTTATCGGCATGAACGGCTTGATGACTGAAGAAGCTGGCAAATACGCAGGCCAAGAACGCTACGAATGTCGTAAAAACTTGGTTAAAGAACTGCAAGAACTTGGCTTCCTCGTAAAAATCGAAGACCACGCTCACGCTGTTGGTC
>CALCUU010000300.1 GCA_937906915.1 uncultured Phascolarctobacterium sp.
CATTTAAAGAAAAACTGCCTTTAGATGAAACTTTTATTAAAGAATTACAGAAGCGTCTTACTTTGAATACCTATGATACCCGTCGTTGGCAAAAGGGGGAAAGACCGGGAGAATATAAAAAAGGTGATTACGTTACAGGCAAAAACGAGACTGGGGCTGCTCCCGAAGATGTTGCAGAAGAAATTCAAGAGCTTTTGGAAGATATAAATGGTATTCCTAACGATAAAGCGTTGGTTGCGGCAGCTTTCTTCCACGCTAAGTTTGAGAATATTCATCCATTCTCTGACGGTAATGGTAGAACGGGACGTTTAGCAATGAATTACTTTTTAGTTTTGCACAACCATCCGCCTATTATCATTCACCAAGAAGATAGAAAAGATTATTTTGAAGCTTTGGAAGCTTGGGATAATGAACAAGAGCTTCAGCCTTTACTTAATTTTCTACAAGCGCAAACAGTTAAAACTTGGGCCAACAAAATCTCTGAAAGTAAGCCTGCAAAGACTACGCTTTCTCAATATCTATAAACAAAAAGCAGATGAGCCATCATTTTGATAGTTCATCTGCTAATTTTTTGTGTTTTAGAATTTTAATGGGAGCCTAAAGAAAAGCTTATTTAAACAAAGCTTCCAGTAAGCTGTAGGGAATAACGTTAAAGCCTACGCCAGCGAAGAAGCCGGAAACTACTGCTACAAATGCGAAGGCAGCGGCGAAGCCGATTTCTTTTTTCATAATGTTGGAGTACACACCGCGTAAAGAAATTACGAAGATCAAAAGCCACATATAGGGGTTTTCTACTTCGTGATACATTTGCTCAAACCAATTATCAAACATAGCAATTCTCCTTTAAGTTCGTTAACAAAATATAGGTATAAAAAAACACCCGCAGATGCGAGTGTTTTGTTTTCCAATGGTGCCTCAGCACAGAATCGAACTGTGGACACAGGGATTTTCAGTCCCTTGCTCTACCAACTGAGCTACCGAGGCAGGTTTGGCGACCCGGAAGGGACTCGAACCCTCGACCTCCGCCGTGACAGGGCGGCATTCTAACCAACTGAACCACCGGGCCAATTCAACTACAAATAGTATTATACAGATTCACTACTATCTTGTCAACAACTTTTTTATTCTTCTAACTCTTTAATTGTTTCTTGCAAATGTTTTTTAATAAGAGCCTCTAATTTTTCCAGCTTATTAGCGTTATACAAATCAGTTGTCTTAGGCATAAAGCCCTTTTTCAATTCTGCAAACAGCTCATTACGGAAGCTGTTATACAAAAACATAACTTGATTGCCCTTAGAAAAATTGCTGTAATCAAGAATAACCCAAGAACCATTTATATATTCCAAAGGATTTTCAGGGTTGATAAACAATTGGTACTCACCCATTTTCTCAGGCAGGCTCTTCCAAAAATCCCACTTGTCAAAACCCATCACTCTAGATTCGTAGCCAAGCTTCTTGCTGGAGCTTCTGCTAATCTTAGCAAGAATGCTTTCTAAATTTTTCAAGACAGCTTCCGCAAATTTATCTGCGTCCCTGTTAAAAAATCTTTCGTCCCTAAAAGTATGCAAGCCGATATTTTTCACCAAGACATAATCAAAGGTTTCTGCCGTATAAATCAAGTCAAGGCTACAATGAAGCTCTTCATTTATATAGGAAGCAATGTTTAAAATTTGACCGTTAATTCCAGTTCCGGCTTGCAGTTTAAAACCGGAAACCTCTTTCGGCAATTGGTCAAGAAACTCCCAACCCTTTAAGCTTTCTTCTATTTCAGTAATCTTCTTTGCCATTTATCTACTACCTCACATTTTACTGAAAGTAATTATAACATAAAAAAGACGACAGAAAAATTCTGTCGTCATAAATTTTAGACCAATTGGGTTATTCCTGATCCATAGAATCTGGCAAAATCAGGTTCAGCACAACAGCAACTATGAACACTACTGCCACGCAGTTTTCTGCAAAAACATTGCGTACCAACTCAGGGAACACTTTAAAAATAGCCGGAGTTTGGGTAAAGCCTAAGCCAATGCTCATTGACAAGGATGCGATGATAACATTGCGTTGGCTGTAACCGCAGGAAGCAATCATTTGCACGCCACTTACTACGATGGAGCCAAACATCATCAAGGTACAGCCACCAAGTACGGGTTCAGGCAGGGACGCAAGAATTACGCCAAGCGCCGGGAACAAGCCAGCCATAATCATAATTACTGCGCCTGTCATGATGGCAAAACGATTTACAACCTTAGTCATGGCAATCAAGCCTACGTTTTGGCTAAAGGAAGTTATAGGCATGCATCCAAATAAGGAAGAGATACTGCTCACAATACCGTCGCAGGTAATGGAGCCGGAAATTTCACGTTCAGTTACATTACGACGCAAGCCAATAGCGGTCATTGCAGAGGTATCACCAATGGTTTCAGAAGCAGATACGAGGAAAATCAGGAACACTGCAAAGATTGCACCGGGTTGGAATTGCATTTCGTAGGGCATAAACTTAGGAATAGAAATTAAATCTACAGTAGCCAGACGACTTAAATCTACCAATCCAAAGAAGAAGGCTACAATGTAACCAACTACTAAGCCAAAAAGAACGGACAGCTGTCTATAAAAAGACTTAGCAAAAATATTGAAGGCTAAGCAGCTTGCCAAGGTAATTGCACCAACGGTAATGTATTTGGCATCACCAAAGTTAGGATTGCCGAAACCGCCACCAAAGGAGTTAGCACCAATGCCAAGCAAAGAGAAACCTATGGCAGCAACAACAGTAGCCGCAACGATGGGCGGAATAAAACGACGCCAGTATGCAGCGCACAAACCTAACAAGCCTTCCAAGATACCACCTACTAAAGCAGCACCCATGGCAGTTCCATAACCAAACTTACTACCGATAACACAGAAAATGGAAACAAAGGTAAAGCTGATACCCATAACAATGGGCAAGCCACTACCTACACGCC
>CALCUU010000301.1 GCA_937906915.1 uncultured Phascolarctobacterium sp.
TTTCATTGCTTCGTGCCTTCCGGCACTTCTAACGCTTTTGGTATTTTTATGGTAAAATTTTATTAAGATGCCGCTTATAACAAATTTGGAGAATTAAGATGAGTACTGAAAAAATGAGTGTCGGCGGACAAGCCGTAATAGAAGGCGTCATGATGCGTGGCAAAGACAAAGTTGCCGTAGCAGTACGTCAGCCTGACGGTGAGATTATTGTAGACGTAAAAGACGTTAACAGTATCCGCGACAAATATCCAATTTTGAAAAAACCGCTGCTCCGCGGCGTTATCGCATTATTTGAATCATTAAGCGACGGTATGAAGGCGCTTGCTTATTCTGCGCAAATGTCCGGTGAAGAAGATGAACAGCTTTCCAGCAAAGAGATGGCAATGACCATTGCAACCTCCGTTCTGCTGGCAGTAGGCTTATTCATCGTCATTCCCACCTGGTCCATGCGCTTCCTCCATACCTTGACAGATGACCCCATGCTGCTCAACTTGGCAGAGGGCGTCCTGCGTATGATGATTTTCTTAATCTATATAGCTTCCATCTCTGCAATGGAAGACATTCAACGCGTGTTCCAGTACCACGGTGCGGAACATAAAACCATTTACACCTACGAAGCAGGCTTGCCCCTTGAGGTAGAGAACGTGCGTAACTTTAGCACTTTGCATCCTCGTTGTGGCACCAACTTCCTGATGATTGTAATGATGATTAGTATGTTTGTCTTTACCTTCCTCGGTTGGCCCAATTTAATTGAGCGCATTGCTTCCCGTGTAATTCTGATGCCTGTTATCGCAGGTATTAGCTACGAGATTATCCGCTTTGCCGGAGCGCACTGCGACAACCCCATTGTCCATTGTGCAATTATGCCGGGCTTGGCGTTGCAAAAGCTTACTACCCGTCAGCCGGACGATTCTCAAATTGAGGTTGCCATTGCTTCCTTGAAAGCAGTGCTTCCTGAATATGCAGATGAAGCTAAAAATGAAGATGCTGAAAATAATGAGGAAGCATCTGCTGAAATAGAAGAAACTCCCGAAGAAAATAATTTGCAGGAGAAAACCAATGATTGATAAATTACAAGCAATTGAAGATAAATATTTAGATTTGGAAGCACGCATCAGTGACCCTGATGTTATTGCCAACCAAGACGAATGGTTGAAATGCACTAAGGCTCACGCTAAATTGACCGACATCGTTACTGCCTTCCGTGAGTACCGCGATATGGTACACGCTAAAGAAGATGCAGAAGAAATTATGCTTGCCGGCGATGACGAAGAGCTGGTGGAAATGGCAAAGGAAGAGCTGAAAGAATTGAAGCCTCAAATCGCAGCTTACGAAGAACGCTTGACCATTTTGCTGCTGCCCTCTGACCCCAACGATGACAAGAACGTTATCGTGGAAATCCGT
>CALCUU010000302.1 GCA_937906915.1 uncultured Phascolarctobacterium sp.
AGAGGGAGGTTATATATGTCACGCACAAACGCAGCAGGCAAAAGCGCTAATGGCACCGGCTCCATTCGGAAAATCACCATCACAAAAAATAGCAATCTTATATTTTGTTAAGACAATATCAGGTTTACAAGAACATACCTTGAAATTTTTACGATAGCGTATGCCTTGTGACCAAAGTGCTTTGCGTAAAATAACTTCAATTTTTGTATCTTGACTTTTTATAGCACGCATATTTTTAGAGCGTTGCTCGGTAGTCATACAATCCATTTACATCACCTAGATTAAGTTTAACAGAGTGATGCGGAAGAGACAATATTCACTGCTCGCTTATTTCCCCTCACCTCTCCATAAACCACTTTCCGTCTTCGTCAAAGATTGCAAATTCCTTGCCACATATCCTGCAAATATAGCGAGTTCCTACGCCGCCGCACTTTAATGCTGCGGCTTTTCTAATGTCCAGAATTTTATCAATGGCAAACTTGCGCCCATCTTCCCACAAAATAATTTTGGGCAGAGCTTGCCCGTCAGGCAGGTGTTGGACAATAATATTCAGTTCTATTTTAGACATTTACCTCACTCCTAACGGAAGTATGAAACTGGATGAATGGTGTGGTCTTCTTTGGGATTGAAGCCAGTTAGTTTAGGGTCTAAAAGGCAGGACGCCTTCAAGATTGCGCTGTGCCCGAACCTACTGCGCAAGGCATCTATGGTGTGGGCAAGGTTTTCCTGCTGAATTAGTTTTTCGTTGTCTTCAAAAAGGGATAGCTCCATATAACTAGTTTCTGTTACAAGGTCTGTTGCTCGCAAACCTACGGAGCGTAACGGCTTTTGCCACTGGTAATTTGCAGCCAAAAGCTCCATTCCCGCCTGCAGAATATCCGTACTCAAGTTGCTGGGCTCTGACAATTTCTTTTGTCTTGTCATGGAGCGAAGCTCGTTATCACGCAAATAAATTTGCACTCCCGTACACTTTAATCCGTAGTCACGCAGTCTTGCTGCCACAGATTCTGCCAGTACGGTAAAAACAAGCATTACGTCTTGGGTAGTTGTTAAATCCCGTGGGCAGGTTGTTCCGTTGCCAATACTTTTTACAGCAGAGGCTTCGTTTATTTTGCGGACGGGAGCAGTATCCTTGCCGTTGGCGAAAAGATGAAGCACTTCTCCCCATTTGCCCAGCATTGCGACCAAAAGCTCCACAGGGTAATTCGCCAGCTCGCCAATGGTCATGATTCCCCTGCTGTTAAGCTTGCGCTCAGTAGATTTGCCAACGTAAAGAAGTTCAGAAACAGGCAAGCCCCAGATAATCTCTTTAAATTTTGCGTGAGGAATCACCGTCACCGCATCAGGCTTTTTCATATCGGAGCCTAGCTTGGCGAAAATTTTGTTAAAGGAAACACCAATGCTAACAGTTATACCA
>CALCUU010000303.1 GCA_937906915.1 uncultured Phascolarctobacterium sp.
TTATCCAGAAAATGGTGAAGGGTATGGAAAACATATCTAGGTAAAAATAACCACCTAAAGGATTATTCACCCATTCAATACGGATATCAAAGGCAACCAGTACGCAAGCCGCAACTATTTGCCCCAAAAGCTTTACCTTAGCAGGAAGCTGATACACGTCATCGGCTACGCCCAAGGCTACTATCAGGGTGCCACCCAAAAGGATACCAAAAATATCCTTGGTGATTTCCATACTGGCAACACAGCCAATTACGAAAGCAATGTAAATGGCAAGGCCACCCAAACGAGGCATAATCCTCTTGTGTACCTTACGGTTATCAGGCTTATCTACCGCGCCAATTTTAAAGGCCAGCTTTTTTATGTGTGGTGTTAAAACGTAGCTCACAAACATTGCGAGCAAAAACGGAAACCCGTAAACACTTAACATTATTTTTTCTTAATACCTCATTATTTTTTAGGCTGATGAACTTCTATCTCGATACCACTAGCCTGCATCATATCTTCTGCCAGCTTGTCGGGATAGGGATTAGCGTACACGATACGCTTAATGCCTGCGTTAATCAAAATCTTAGTACAAACAACGCAGGGCTGATGAGTGCAGTACACCGTACCGCCATTTACTGATACGCCATGATAAGCAGCTTGCACCACCGCATTTTGTTCTGCGTGGATGCCACGGCACAACTCGTGCATTTGTCCGGAAGGAACCTTGAGCTGTTCACGCAGGCAGCCTGTCACTTCGCAGTGAGCCAAATTTTTAGGCGTACCGTTGTAGCCTGTTGCTACGATTTGTTTATTCTTGACGATTACAGCGCCAACGCTACGGCGCAGACAGGTGGAGCGCTTGCTTACAACTTGCGCAATCTCCATGAAGTAATCGTCCCAATCGGGTCTATTCATAATCTTACTCCGTTCCGAAAATTCTATCCCCTGCATCACCAAGACCAGGAAGAATGTAACCTTTTTCATTCAAGCCATCGTCTAAAGCAACACAATAAATTTTTACATCAGGATGATCTTGGTTCATCTTTCTAACACCTTCAGGTGCAGCAACAAGGCACATAAAGCAAATATTTTTCAAACCACGTGCTTTAAGTTGGGTAATTGCCGCAGAAGAAGAACCACCAGTTGCCAGCATAGGATCAACCACAATGGTAAATGCTTCTTTATCTTTAGGAAGTTTGCAGTAATATTCAATAGGTTCTAAAGTTTCTTCATTGCGAGCCATACCGATATGCCCAACATTTGCTTCCGGCAACACTTTTATAACACCATCTAAGAAGCCTAAACCTGCTCTCAAAATAGGAATAATATTTACGCTACCTTTAATCCGATAGCCAGTAGTTTCTTGCAAGGGAGTTTGCACCACAAACTCTTCAACAGGAATATCTTTGGCAACTTCATAAGTCAAGAGCATTGCAATTTCACCAATTACGTGGCGAAAACGAGCAGTACTAGTTTTTGCATCGCGCAACATAGTCATTTTGGTTTTCAACAAAGGATGATCAAAAACAGTGATTTGCATAACAATATTACCTTTCTGAAAAGTTTTATTTCGTTTCAGGATATTTAGCACGCTCGCCACCAATCAAGGCAGGACGAGTGCGGGCAGCGGTCAGCACCGCTTCACCAATAAATTTATGAGCCAAGCGTACGGGCACAGCCACACGCTTTAAATGCATACCAATAAGAGTCTGGCCAATGTCCAAACCCAAATGAGCAGTAATTTTTTCTACAACTACAGGCTCGCTAAAATTTTCGTAAGCAGCAGTACCCATTGCTCCACCAGCGTGAGGCATAGGACGCACCGTAACTTCTTCTAAATTGTAGCGTTCCATGGTAGAAGCTTCTACAACTAAAGCTCTGTTCAAATGCTCGCAGCATTGCACTGCCAAGCACAAGCCGTGCTCATCAGTAACTTCCTTCAACGCCTTGAACATTGCCACAGCAGCTTCGCTGCTTCCGCCAGTGCCAATCTTATTGCCAATAACTTCGCTGGTGCTACAGCCAACAACAAAGATTTGTCCCGGCTTAGCTTTCGCAATGGCAATAAGCTCTTGTGCAGCTTCGGTTAATTCTTTGGTAATAGCTTCCATAGTCATTATTCGCAAGCCTTCTCCAACTCAGAGATTTTTTCTACACGACGAGCGTGACGACCGCCTGCAAATTCAGTTTCAACCCAAGCGTCAACAATCATTTCTGCCAAGCCAACACCGGTAACACGTTCACCCATGCACAAAACATTGGAATCGTTATGTTCACGAGTAGCTTTTGCAGAGAAAACGTCACCACACAAAGAAGCACGGATGCCTTTGAATTTATTTGCAGCAATGGAAATACCAATGCCGGTACCACAAATCAAAATGCCACGATCAGCACCGCTAGCACCACTGGTAATGTCCTTGCAAACCTTTGCTGCGTAATCAGGATAATCGCAGGAATCTTCGGTATAAGTACCGTGGTCAACAACTTCAATGCCTTTACCGATTAAATATTTTTTGATGTGCTCTTTCAGATGAATACCACCGTGGTCACAACCCATTGCAATTTTCATAATGTCGTCCTCCTCGTTCGTCAAATTATAGAAAGCTTTTGAGAGTTAACTAAATAACTACCACTGAAATAATTTATTGTCTCACATTTCAGCAGTTATGCCGTTAAGTCTTTCTGATTCACAAAAGAAAGACTTATATGGAGCAATTTGTTTGTTGCAAAGCGACATTTAGAAATGTAGCGACGATACAGGAAAATATTGCGAGAGCAAACTTGTCTGAGCATAGCGAGTTGTTTGCGAAGCAATATTTTCAACTAACGGGAGCGTTAAGCATTTCTCATGAGCGAGCAACAATAAATTGCGACTATCTAACATACCATTTTAACATAAAAAAGGGTATTTCACCATTTTTTACTGTAAGTTCATTGTTATCAAGCGTAACAATTTGATACCCCGCTGCCTTGCGCATACGGTTCATCACCGCAAGCCCAATCCCCTTTTCACTAACCCCTTCTGCCAAAATCACATCAGGCATAGTACGGTCAAAGTCGCGGAGCAGATAGAAAAGGTTCGCTGCCAATTCCTCAAGG